>JAFMSA010000513.1 GCA_017353855.1 Alphaproteobacteria bacterium | reverse complement strand
GTTCTGGTGCAGGCGATGGCGCCGCGCGGCCGCGAAATGATCCTTGGCGTTTCGCGCGACCCGACATTCGGCCCGATGCTGATGGTGGGGCTCGGCGGCGTTCACGTTGAGCAACTGCACGACGTGGCATTTGCGCCGGTCCCGATCGATGCGGACGAGGCGCTCGTCCTGCTGAGTGAGCTCAAGGGGGCGGCGCTTCTCGACGGCGTCCGCGGCGAGCCGCCCGCCGACCGCCGGGCATTGGCCGAACTGATGTCGGTGCTGTCGCGCTTTGCGGCTGACCATGCCGATCTGGTCGAGGAGATCGACCTCAACCCGGTCCTCGTTCACGCTGAAGGACGCGGTCTCAGCGTCGTCGACGCGCTGATCGTCCGCGCCGGCTAACGACCAACGCCGCCGGGCTGCATGTTTTCGGCAGGCCCACTTCTCCGGGAGGCGACTGCGCTTGAGCGCTATCTCGCTGCGCGCGATCCGAGCTACCGCTTTAAGCCGATCGAGCGCACCGCCGGCGCAGGCTACACCGCCCACGTCCTGAAACTCACTTCGCAGCGCTGGCGCGACGAGTCCGAGGTGGACCGTCCGCTATGGGAGCACTGGCTGAGCATCGTTGTGCCGAAGCGGGTTGCCACCGATACGGGGCTGCTGATCGTCAGCGGCGGCTCGAACGGCAAGTCGCCGCGGACGCGCAGCCGCCCCCTCCTCGCGGTTACCGCGCTGATGACGCGTTCGGTCGTTGCCGAACTGCGCATGGTGCCGAACCAACCGCTGACCTTTGCCGGCGACGCGCAGACGCGCCAGGAGGACGGGATCGTCGCGTATAGCTGGGACAAGTATCTGCGGACCGGCGACGAGACCTGGCCGCTGCGTCTGCCGATGACCAAGAGTGTCGTGCGAGCCATGGACGCTGTCGCCGAGTTCAGCCGCAGTGGCGAAGGCGGCCGGATCGCAGTCGACCGGTTTGTTCTTGGAGGCGCCTCGAAGCGGGGCTGGACCGCCTGGACCGCGGCGGCCCTCGACAAGCGCGTCGCCGCCGTGATCCCGCTCGTCATTGATTTGCTGAACATCGAGGCCTCGTTCAAGCATCACTATCAGGCGTATGGCTTCTGGGCACCGGCGATCGGCGCGTATCAGGCATCGGGCATCATGCGTTGGGCCGGCAGCCGCGAGCTCGCCTCGCTGCTGAAGATCGAGGACCCGTACCATTACCGCGACCGGTTGACATTGCCGAAATTCATCATCAATTCGGCAGGAGACCAGTACTTCTTGCCGGACTCTTCCCAATTTTATTTTGATGCACTGGTTGGCGAGAAATATCTGCGGTACGTACCGAACACCGATCATTCTCTGAAGGGTTCCGATGCGCCGCAAAGCGCATTCGCCTTTTATCAAGCGGTCGCGGATCGGCAGCCTCGCCCGAAATTCTCGTGGATCTTCGAGCCCGGCGGATCGATCGTGGTCAGGACACACACGCAGCCGATCGCCGCCGCGCTATGGTACGCGGCAAACCCGAACGCGCGCGATTTCCGGCTCGAGGCGATTGGGCCGGCTTATCGCTGCTCGCCTCTCAAAGCGAACGGCGAGGGGGTATACGTCGCCGCCGTGCCGGAACCCGCGTGCGGATGGGTGGCCTATTTTGTCGAGCTGACCTTTCCGAGCAGCAGCCGTTTTCCGTTCAAATTTACGACCGGGGTCCGGGTCGCACCGGAGGTTTTACCGTTCGGCCCGCCGCCCGAAATGGCGCCCGGGCCGGGGGACCGCCTGTGAAGGCACGCGCGCAGCGGCGCCAGCCCGTGCGGCCGGCCGGCGCTCCGGACGTCATCTTCAGGGTGCTCTTGCGCCCAGCATCTCGCGGATATCGGGCAGATGCTCGCGGCCCCAGAACAGCTCGCCGTCGAGAACAAAGCTCGGCACGCCGAAGACCCCGACGGCCTCCGCAGCGCGGCAGATCTTGTCCAGCTCCTCCCGGCCCGGTCCCGCCAAGAAGACTGGAAACCCGGCGCTTTCCGCTCCGGCTTCCGCCAGTACGCGGCCAATCACACCAGCGTCCTCGATATCGAGCTCGCGCTTCCAGAAACGCTCGAAGACAATATCGTGATACCGGTGGAGTACCGAGCTCGGTTGGCGCCTAGCGTACAACATACCGCAGAGCGCAATCTTGGAGTTCCAGATCTTCCGGGTCCCGCGTATCACGAGACCGCGTTTTCGCCCCTGCCGGCGACAATCTATGTAGCTGTAGCGCACGCGCCGCCATTGATGCGCACTGCGCTGCTCCTCGAGCACGCGCCCGCTGTCGTCGACGCGTGCGCTACCCATGAAGTCTGCGAGGTCGAGATCGTAGGGAAGCCAGTCGATGCGCACTGGAAAGTCTCGCTCCAGTTCGTAGACGAGATCCTTGGCGAGATACGCATAGGGGCTCTTGTAGTCGATATAGACCGTGACGGTTCGCTGTTCGGCCATGCTGCTCTCTCCGGGATCTTTTGCGCAACCCGCGCGGATCGCATATTAGCCGGTTGGGGAATTCTCGATGAGCACCCTGCTTTTTGAAGGCAAGTCGATCTCGGCCTTCGATTACCGGTGCCGGGCCGGGCCGACCGACAAGCCATTTGTCGAGCTGCACGATGGCTTTACGGTGTCTTATGTGCGAAAGGGCAGCTTCGGCTATCACGCGCGCGGAAGATCCTTTGAACTTGTCGCCGGCTCGATCCTCCTCGGCTTCCCGGGCGACGAATACATGTGCACTCACGAGCACGTCTGCGGGGACGAGTGCCTGTCCTTTGCATTGGCGCCCATTCTCGTCGAAGAGATCGGCGCCGGCGCGCGCTACACCCCGGTCTGGCGCATCGGCGCCATATCGCCAATGCCGGAGCTGATGGTGCTCGGCGAGGCCGCGCAGGCCGCCGCCGAGGGCAAAAGCACGATCGGTCTCGACGAGATCGGAACCTCGCTCGCCGCCCGGCTCGTGGAAACCGTGTCGGGGCGGCAACAAAACCCTGTGGCAGCTGATCCGCGCGACCGGCAACGGGCCGTCGAGGCTGCGCTCTGGATCGACGGGCATTCGGGCGAACCCGTGGACCTCGACGGCGCCGCGCGGGAAGTCGGGCTCAGCCCGTTTCACTTTCTGCGGCTATTCAAACAGGTGCTCGGGGTAACCCCGCATCAGTATTTGATCCGCTCGCGGCTGCGCCGCGCCGCGCGCCTGCTGGCCGACAGCCGCCGATCGATCACCGATATCGCCTTCGATGTCGGATTCGGTGACCTGTCGAATTTCGTGCGCACCTTCCACCGGGCGGCCGGCGTCTCGCCCCGCGAATTCCGCCGCGCGACGGGAGGCTCCCGCAACGCCCCGGCAGCCCGGCTTGAAGTCCTCTGGCGCCGGGTCCCATGACGAGCGCGCCCCTGTTCTGAGGGACATCCCGGAAACTCTCCGCAGCTCTCGCCGCCGCATTGCGCGGTGGGTACATCATCTGCGGCCTCCTCTCCGGGCCTATCCTCTTCGACGGACAATCCGCTCCGAGGCTCATCGCGTGGGGATCGGCAAGAGCCTCTCCCGCTCGCAGACCGAAGAAAAGCTTGGCATCGTCCCTCGCGGCAGCGGTTCCACAGCCGCCCCGATGTTTGTTTGGGCTACCGGGAATTTAATTTAGCAAGACTGCCGGCATCCGGTCTGCCTAGCGCGATTCGGAGAACCGGGTAGTGCTCGCGGATCCGGTCCGGCCGAGCACGGTTCGCTGGCGCCGGGCTTTCGACCCTCGGGGGCTGCGCGCCCGGCCTGTCCGCGCATGGCGGCTGACCGTCATGTTGCACAAAACATTGCCAGCGGAGCAATCTTCTACCTCGAGCCCATTACATGCCAGCCAGTTCGGCGACAGTCGCGCGGGCACGAGCGGCGGCCTCGCGTGCCATTTGCGCGCAGAGGCCGGTATAG
>JAFMSA010000512.1 GCA_017353855.1 Alphaproteobacteria bacterium | reverse complement strand
TCCGCAACCTCCGCTGGGTCTCGGATGCGGATGTCGATGCCTTCCTCGCCGCCGGCTACACGCGGCGCAATGTTCTCGACGTGATCCTCGGCGTCGCCACCAAGGTGATGAGCAATTATACCAACCACGTCGCTCATATCCCGCTCGATCCCCTCATGCGCGGCAACGAGTGGACGAAGCCGGCGATCAAACCGGCCGCCTGAGCCGCTCCAGGCGACGCGAGGAGCGCCGGGATGGACGCGCTATTGGACCGAACCGACACGGTCGACGGCAGCCCGACTACGGTGCCGTCGCGACGGACGCGGATCGTCGTCATCGGCGCGGGTTTTGCCGGGCTCACGGCGGCGATGCGGCTGACGCGAGCCGACGCCGAGGTGACCGTCATCGATCGCCGCAACCACCACCTGTTCCAGCCGCTGCTCTATCAGGTCGCGACCGCCGCCTTGTCACCGGCCGACATCGGGGCGCCGATCCGTGGCATCCTCTCCCGCCAGGCCAACGCCACCGTCACGCTCGGCACCGTCACCGGCATCGACGTCGCCGGCCGGGCGGTGCTGCGTGCTGAGCGCCGCATCCATTACGACCAGCTCATTGTCGCCACCGGCGCGCGGGAAACCTATTTCGGTCACGACGAATGGGCGGTGGTGACCTAGGGGTTGAAGTCGATCGAGGACGCGACGACGATGCGGCGGCGTATCCTTGTCGCCTTCGAGCGCGCCGAGGAGGCCGAGAATGACACGGAGCGACGCCGCCTCCTGAATTTTGTCATTATCGGCGGCGGCCCGACCGGGGTCGAGCTGGCGGGAGCGCTCGCCGAACTCGCGCGTGCGGGGCTTGCCCGCGACTTCCGCCACATCGACCCGAAGACGGCGCGTATCGTGTTGGTCGAGGCCGGGCCGCGTCTGTTGCCCGGCTTCGCAGCAGAACTCTCGGACGCCGCCGCGCGCGCTCTGCAGCGGCTCGGTATCGAACTGCGGCTCGGCGTCAAGGTGACCCGGTGCGATGCCGAGGGTGCCATGCTCGGGGACGAGCGCATCGAGCCGCACCTTGATCTGGGCCGCCGGCGTCGCCGCCTCGCCGGCCGCCCAATGGCTCGGCGTCATGCCGGGGCGCGGCGGACGCATACTGGTTCGCCCCGACCTGACCCTGCCGGAGCATCCGGAAATCTTCGTCACCGGCGCCGCCGCCCTGATCGAGGACCCACAGGGGCCGTTGCGGGGCGTGGCGGTTGTTGCCAAGCAGGAAGGCGCCTACGCGGCACGAGTCACCATGGCGCGCCTCGCTGGCAAGCCGGCGCAGCCGCCGTGACATCGGCAAGCTCGCGACGATCGGCCGCCGCGACGCTATTGTCGAGGTCGGCCGGCTGAGCCTGACGGGCCGGATCGCTTGGCTCGTCTGGGGGGTTGCGCACATTTATTTCCTGACCGGATCCCGCAACCGCATGGCGGTCGCCCTCGACTGGCTATGGTCATACCTGACCTACCAGCGCGGCGCCCGTCTGATCACCGGAAATGACATGTAACGACCGCCGCGCCCGTCACTGCGTGGCGACTGCTGTGCGCGGCAGCCAACGGAACGACAAAGACGATGAATCCGAATCCCGCATCGGACGTGATCTCGTTTCTGCTGCAACCGGGCTGGACCACGGCCGTCTACTGGCTGCTGGCATTCGCCAGCGTTGCGATCGCGGCTTATGCCTGGCGGACGCTGCCGGCGCAGCGCAGCCTCCTGCATATCGGCAACTGGGCGATGCGCTTCCTGATCGGGTCGATGTGGTGGCAGCAAAGCCTGTGGAAATTGCCGCCCTACTACACCGACCACCCGGAGGCGCCTTTCGGCAAAACCGGTCTCGCCTATTGGATGACGCTGATGGGCCAGCACGCGGCGATCCCGCTGCAGGCGGACTTCGTCAACCGGATCATACTGCCACACTTCTACCTCTTCGCGCCGATCGTCTATTCGCTCGAAGTTTTGACCGCGGTCTCGCTGATGCTGGGCTTCGGCGTGCGCTTGTTCGGCCTGATCGGGGCGCTTCAGATCCTCAATTTGTGGCTCGGGCTGTACAGCGCGCCCGGCGAGTGGCCGTGGACCTATTTCTTCCTGCTGCTGCTGATGGTTGTCTTTGCCTTGCTCCGTTACGGCCGCAGCCTCGGGGTTGACGCTCTGGTTGCAGCGCAGCCGGCCATCGGGCTCGGCCGCGTCCGCACCTTGCTCACCGAAGCGACGTAACCGGTCCCGCTCCTTGCGACCTCCCAGCAACCGGCGGCGACGGCCGGGTAACGAAGTGTCAGTGGAAAGAGGTGTTCACGATGATCGAGTTCTACTACTGGCCGACTCCGAACGGCCACAAGGTCACGATGTTCCTCTAAGAGGCCGGGCTGCCATACAACATCCATCCGGTCGACATCAGCGCCGGCGACCAGTTCAAGCCCGAATTCCTGCGCATTTCGCCGAACAACCGGATGCCGGCCATCATCGATCCGGAGCCGAGCGACGGCAGTGAGCCGGTTTCGGTGTTCGAATCCGGCGCGATCCTCGTCTATCTCGCGGAGAAGACGGGAAAGCTTCTTCCACGCGACCTGCGCGGCCGCAAGACGGTCCTGGAATGGCTGTTCTGGCAGGTCGGCGGGCTCGGCCCGATGGCCGGGCAGAACCATCATTTCGGCGTCTACGCGCCCGAAAAGCTCCCCTATGCGATCGAGCGCTACGTCAACGAGACGAACCGGCTTTACGGCGTTCTCGACCGGCGGCTCGACGGCCGCGGTTTCATCGCCGGCGAGGACTACACGATCGCCGATATCGCCTCCTATCCGTGGATCGTGCCGTGGCAGCGCCAGCGGCAGGATCTCGACGAGTCCCCCGAATTTGCGGCGCTGGTTCGACACGGTCCGGGCGCGGCCCGCGACGGTGCGCGCCTATGCGAAGGGCGAACCCTACTCGAACCGCCCCGCCGTGACCGAGGAGGGGAAGAAGATCCTCTTCGGGCAGACCTCCGCGGGAACGCGAGCCGGCTGAGCGCGTGCCTCTTTGACCCCTGAAGGCAGGGGTATCGCGGTGCCACTCCCAGCGGGCGGGAAAGGGCAGCTGCGCCGGCGGTAGCCCTCCTGTCCTTCTCTCGGGGCATCACCCCGTTGTCGTGGATTTTTCTGCTTCAGGAACGCGGAAAAGGCGAAAATCATTCAAGTTTCGAGCCCGCTTCCACGGCACTTTGGGAACGGTCGGAGTCTCAGGCCTGCTCCCCGGTGAACTCGGTGACTTCGTCAAACGCGTCGATCCACGATACGAACTCGATCGCCCAATCAGTGGCGTACATGCCCATGGCGAGCTCGGCGTAGCATCTGGAGCCGCGCCACCTCTTCCCGCGGGCTACTGGCGAAATCGCGGCGCGCAGCCGCTCGCGGTCAGGATCTGTCATCGCCTCTTCAATGCCGCATGGCGGCGGTTCGGCGGCAAAAAATAAGGTTTCGGCCAGTTTAGTGGCGTCAGCGCCGCGCCGGGTCCGCCAGGCTGCGCTTCGAGGTGTATGTGAGTGTAAATACTGAACACACGCGATCGACAGGACATAAAATCCCAAAAAGAGGCCCGAGTGTCCCGAATCGCGTGGGCGCGCACCACATCTCAGGGCTATGAGGTAAACTTTGTTCATCCTAACAGTTATTGTCGACCAGATTTAGCGACATTAACCAAACAATCTCAATGACTGAAGCGGTTGTAGAAAATGCAGGATAGCCAAGGAAGCCTCACGATAAAGAGGTGTGATTTTGAAAGTTGGCGGGAATGGCACTCACCCGCCGTGGATTTGCTACCCGAATATCCGACGGGCGACGGATTCTGCTGCGAAACTCGTGCGTGGAAGCTCGGCAGCGTGATAATGAGCCGAACCATCGGGCCGCGTGTGCGCTTCATCCGCACGAAGAACAACATCA
>JAFMSA010000079.1 GCA_017353855.1 Alphaproteobacteria bacterium | reverse complement strand
ACCTCTTCGGAGGGGTGGCGCGGCTCCTCGAAATTGATGAAGAGCTGGAGCTGGTCCTGTAAAATACGCGCCGCCAGCGCTACCGAGTCTTCCGGGGTCACCGCACCATTGGTCTCGACCCGCAGAGCGAGCCGGTCGTAGTCGGTGACCTGGCCGACGCGGGTGTTCTCCACCCGGTAGGTGACCTTGCGTACGGGGCTGAACAACGCATCGACCGGGATGAGACCGATGGGCGCGTCCTCCGGACGGTTTTGGATTGCCGGAACATAGCCCTTGCCGACCTCGACAACCAATTCCATCGCGAGCTTGGCGCCGCTGTCGAGCGTGCAGATCACGAGATCGGGGTTCATGATGTCAATGTCGTGACCCGTTTCAATGGCGCCGGCGAGAACCTCGCCCGGTCCGTCGGCGCGCAGCCGCATGCGTTTGGGACCGTCACCATACATCCGCAGATCGATGCTCTTGACGTTGAGAACGATGTCGGTCACGTCTTCGAGCACGCCGGGCAGCGACGAAAATTCGTGGAGCACCCCTTCAATCTGTATCGACGTCACCGCCGCCCCCTGCAGCGAGGAAAGCAGAACACGCCGCAGTGCGTTTCCCAAGGTCAGGCCAAAGCCGCGCTCGAGCGGTTCGGCGACGACCGTCGCCACGCGTTTGGGATCGTCGCCGGGTTGTACCGACAGCTGTTTGGGTTTGATCAGTGTTTGCCAGTTCCGTTGCAGCACGCCTCGCACCTCGGTCGTTCAAGCGGATACCGTCCGCAGTCACGCCGGCACCAGGATCTGCCGGCTCTCATTGGCCAAACCGGCGCCGATCGGCTGACCGGCGCCGGACGTCAGACCCGGCGCCGTTTCGGCGGGCGGCACCCGTTATGGGGGATCGGGGTCACATCGCGGATCGACGTCACCGCAAACCCGACCACCTGCAGGGCGCGCAGCGCAGATTCGCGCCCGGAGCCCGGCCCTTTGACTTCAATGTCGAGCGTACGCATGCCGTGTTCCATGGCTTTGCGCCCGGCGTCTTCGGCAGCCACCTGTGCGGCGTAAGGTGTGGATTTGCGCGAGCCCTTGAAGCCCTGGCTCCCCGACGATGACCACGCGATCGTGTTGCCCTGGGCATCAGTGATCGTGATCATTGTGTTATTGAACGTGGCATTCACATGGGCCGTGCCCGACGTGATGTTCTTGCGCTCGCGCCGACGCAGTCGGGGCGCTGCCGTTCTCGCCATCTAATGTTTCCGCTGTCTGGTCCGGATTTGCGCTTTACTTCTTCTTGCCGGCGATCGGGCGCGCCGGGCCTTTACGGGTCCGCCCGTTCGTATGGGTGCGCTGGCCTCGGACAGGCAGCCCTTTGCGGTGCCGCAGCCCGCGATAGCACCCCAGATCCATCAGCCGCTTGATGTTCATGGCGACCTGCCGCCTGAGGTCGCCCTCCACCGTGTAATCGCGGTCGACCAGCTCGCGGACGCGCAGGACCTCGTCGTCGGTCAGCTCATGCACGCGCCGCTCGACCGGAATGCCCACACGGCCGCAGATCTCAAGCGCCTTCGTGCGACCGATACCATGGATGTAAGTGAGCCCGATCGGAACCCGTTTCTGATTGGGTATATTGACGCCGGCTATTCGCGCCACCTGCGCTTCTCCTCAAAATGCATGACATGGGGGTAATTCGCACTTTCGCAAGGGCGAGCATTATAAGGATCGAGTCATTCCCGTCAATCCCGACTGCGCACAACGTCGCAGCCGCACCACGTCCTATTCGGCAGCAACTTTGGGAAGTTTGGCGAGCGCAGAACTCAAAGCCGCCTCGTCGTGAGCCAGCTCCTCGAGTTTGCCGGCCTGGTAGTCGATATAGGCCTGCATATCGAAATGACCGTGACCGCACAGATTAAACAGAATCGTGCGCGAAACTCCCTCCGCTTTACACCGCAACGCCTCGTCCACGACACCGCGGACCGCGTGGTTCGCCTCGGGTGCGGGCAGAATGCCTTCGGCGCGGGCGAACTGGATTCCGGCCTCAAAGCAGCTGGTTTGCGAATATGCCCGCGACTCGATCAGCCCGAGCTCCTGCAGCAAGCTCACGAGCGGCGCCATGCCGTGGTAACGCAGACCCCCCGCGTGAAACCCGGGCGGGACGAATTCGGAACCCAAAGTGTGCATCCTGACGAGCGGCGTGAGATGGCCCGTGTCGCCGAAATCATAAGCGTACCTGCCGCGGGTCAGGCTCGGGCAAGCCGAGGGTTCGCAGGCAACGACCCGCACATCGGGGCCTCCGCGCAAGCGCGCGCCAATGAACGGGAACGCGATGCCGGCGAAATTGCTGCCCCCACCGGTGCACCCGACAATGACGTCAGGATAATCGTCCGCCATCTCAAGCTGGGACAGCGCTTCCTGTCCGATCACGGTTTGATGCAGCAGCACGTGATTGAGCACGCTGCCGAGCGCGTACTTGGTATCGGCATGCCGCGCCGCGACTTCGACAGCCTCGCTGATCGCAATTCCCAGGCTGCCCGGCGAATCCGCATGCTCGGCAAGGACCCGCCGGCCGGCGCTCGTTTCGCTACTGGGGCTCGCCACGCATTGTGCGCCCCAAGCCTCCATCAGCGCTTTGCGGTAGGGCTTCTGCTCGAAGCTCACCTTTACCATATAGACGCGCACCTCGAGCCCGAACAGCGCTCCCGCAAACGCGAGTGCCGAGCCCCACTGCCCCGCGCCGGTCTCGGTGGTGAGCCGCTTGACACCGGCCTGTTTGTTGTAAAAGGCCTGCGCTACCGCGGTGTTGGGCTTGTGGCTCCCGGCCGGGCTCACGCCCTCGTATTTGTAATAGATCCTGGCCGGGGTCCCGAGCGCCCGCTCCAGCCGGCGCGCGCGATAGAGCGGCGACGGGCGCCATTGCCGGTAGATGTCGCGAACCGGCCCGGGGATTTCGACCAGGCGCTCCGCCGCGATCTCCTGCTGGATCAGCGCCATCGGGAACAGCGGTTCGAGATCCTGCGGCCCGACCGGCTTCAATGTCCCGGGATGCAGAACCGGATCGGGGGGCCGCGGCAGGTCGGCGACGATGTTGTACCACTCCTTTGGGAGCCGGGCTTCATCGAGCAGGTATTTTACCGTGTCCGACATTGTCTCCTCCCGTGCCCCCGCTCGCCCAGCCCTCGCCCCGAGCGCCGGAAGCCCGACGGTTCGCGCGCTGCTGCTTCTAGCCCCGCGTCGAGCAGAACTGAGGAAGTGACGCCGAGAGCCATTCCCAACAGCTCATTGAGAGCCGCTCGCCGGCGCCTTCCAGATGCCGCGCTCCTGCATCAGCCGGACCTGCCGATCGATGACGTCCCGCTTGTATTCGGCGTGCCGGCCGGGAATTTTCTCAAGATAGAGGTTTTTCGGATAGATCGGTCGCTCATAGATGATCTGTGCCAACTCGGCGCGGATGTCCTTAGGCCAGTTCGTCACCTGTGCCGAGTGGCGATGGTGGCGCAGTGCTTCGATGTTGATCACGCCGGCCACAAACGTCGAACCGTTCGTGTCACGCTGCTTGCCGACGATCGCGCCGCGATAATCCACGATCATCGACTGCCCGCCACCGGCATCGATCGGCGTCTCGCTGTCGGGGTAGAGGTGATAGCCGCCGATGTTCGGCGCCACGATATACATGTTGTTTTCGAGCGCCCGCGCCCGGTTCGAGATCTCGAAAAAATCGTTCTCGGTGAACGGCGCCGGCAGCGAGGCGCGGTAGACCACCTCTGCCCCGTTGAGCGCGAGCCCGCGGCCGTTCTCGGGATAGTTGCCCTCCATCGCCATCATGATGCCGAGGCGGCCGATCGCCGTATCGACCACGGGCCAGAAGGCCTGCAATGTGCGACCGTATTTCTCGATCCACCAGTCAAACAGATCGTGCGGCGAGACGGAACGCTCGCAAGGCAGCAGAGCCACGATCTTGTAGTGTTTCAATATGACGGCGCCATCGGGATCGATGACAAAACCGACATTGAAGAAGCGGTCGGGCCAGTCCTCATGACGTGCTTTGGCTTGCGCGATGATGAAGGTGCCCCAGCTGCGGGCGAGCCTCCCAAGACGATCGGTCTGCGGGCCGGGTATGTCGATCGCGCAGGTGCGCGCGAACTCGGCGTGGTCGACGTCGAGCACCTCGTCGTTGAACCCCTGCAGCGCCCCCTCGGGGATCGCGACGAGGCGGACCGGAATATCGAGACTGGACAACCAAAACGCCGCTTTTGTCAGGCTTTCCAGATGTTCGAGATTCTTTGCGATGTCCTCGCGTCGGCGAATGCCCCAGAAATTCGGGATCAATCCAACCGCGGTATAGGGTTCAATCATACCGGCCCTCCCGACGACGATGCGCTGGAAAGCACACTTTCAATCTCGGCCGTCACCGCATCGATGTCCGCCACACCGTCGACCCGGCGCAGGATGCCGCGCTCGGTGTAGTAAGGCAGAATCGGTTCGGTTTGCCGGCGATAGACCTCGAAACGCGCGGTCACCGCCTCAGGCCGGTCATCGGCGCGGCGGACAAATTCAGGGCTGCCGCACACGTCGCAGATACCCTCGCGGCGCGGCTGGTTGTACCGCTCGTGATAGCTGGCACCGCATCGGTTGCAAGTGAAGCGCCCCGAAAGGCGGTCGACGAGGGTCGCCGCGTCGACATCCAACAGGATCACGTGGTCCAGCTTCAGGCCATGCCGCGCCAGCATCGCGTCCAGGGCCTCCGCTTGCGGCACGGTGCGCGGAAAGCCGTCGAGAATAAAACCGCGGCGGCAATCCGGCTGGGCGATCCGATCATTGATCATCTCGATGATGGTGTCGTCGGGCACGAGCTGGCCGGAATCCATAATCGCCTTGACGCGCGTGCCGAATTCGGTGCCGGAAGCCGCCGTGGCGCGCAACATATCGCCGGTGGACAGCTGGACGATGCCGTGCCTCTGCTCGATGCGCTTCGCCTGGGTGCCCTTCCCCGAGCCCGGCGGCCCGAGCAGGATGATGTTCATCGAAAATGGTCTCTGCGACGGAAACCCCGCCCGTCAGGGCGGGGATTAGACGCCCTCTGCGTTGAGCCGAATTGCCAATGACCTCGCAGGGAAGGGGAATTCCCTGCCGGGCATCCCCCTTCCCTGCGAGCGCGTAGGAAATGAGTGCGCGTAAGGGTCCCGTGAGGAGAAGCTTTCCCATTCGCCCCTGCTGCCGAGCAGAGTTTGAGCAGGGCCCGTTCCGCACCTGTCCCGGGGCTTGTCTGCATCCTTGCCTTCAAGGGCCCGAACTTGAGGAAGCATTCGCACGATGGTCTTGAACTTCTCGGTCAACCTAGTCTCCGGTTTCCTTGCGCGTCGGGCCGGTGACCCTCGGGCTTCCGGCTTGCACCGAAGAAAGCCCTTCCCTTCCTTTAGAGAGGGGATGCGTTACCCGCGGCGTCCTCTCAGCTTCGCCTTCCTGATCAGGCCCTCATACTGATGCGCTAACAGATGCGAATGGATTTGCGCGACCGTATCCATCGTAACGCTGACCACGATCAGGAGGCTCGTCCCGCCGAAATAGAACGGGACCGAGTATTCCGAGATCAGGATTTCGGGGAGGATGCAAACCGCCGCCAGATAAGCCGCCCCGATCACCGTCAATCGCGTCAGAATATAATCCAGATAGTCGGCCGTGTTCTTCCCTGGCCTGATCCCGGGAATGAAGCCACCATATTTCCGTAAGTTGTCGGCCGTCTCGCCCGGATTAAAGACAATGGCGGTATAAAAGAAACAGAAAAAGCAGATCAAGCTGACGTAAAGCAACATGTAAAGCGGCTGGCCGTGCGCGAGATAAGCTGTAATCTCCCCGAGCCAGCCGAAGCCTTGGCCGTTCGCTTGGAAATTGGCCACGGTCGCCGGCAGCAGCAACAGCGATGATGCGAAAATCGGCGGAATCACGCCCGAGGTGTTGATCTTCAGCGGCAGATGAGAAGCGTCCCCGCCAAACATCTTGTTTCCGACCTGGCGTTTCGGGTACTGCACCAGGATGCGCCGTTGCGCGCGCTCCATGAAGACGATGAAGGCGACTACCGCAATCGACATCAAGAGAAAGACAATAATGAAGAAAGTAGAGAGCGCACCCGTACGACCCAGTTCCAGAGTCGATGCCAGCGCATGCGGCAGGTTCGCGACAATGCCCGCGAAGATGATGAGCGAAATTCCGTTGCCGACACCGCGGGCGGTGATCTGCTCGCCCAGCCACATCAGAAATACCGTGCCGCTGGTGAGCGTCACGACAGTGATAAGCCGGAAAAACAGCCCCGGATCGATCACGGCCGATTGCGCGCCCGCGCGCATGCCCTCAAGCCCGACCGCGATCCCGTAGGACTGAACCGCGGCCAGCAGAACGGTTCCCAGACGGGTGTACTGGTTCAGCTTTTTACGCCCGCTCTCGCCCTCATTTTTCAGCGCCTCAAGGGTCGGAGAAACCGCGGTTAGCAACTGGATAATGATCGACGCCGAGATATACGGCATGATGTTCAGCGCAAAGATCGACATGCGACCGAGCGCCCCGCCCGAGAACATGTCGAACATTCCCAGAATCCCGCCCGCATTGCGGGAAAACACGTCCTGGAGAATCGCCGGATCAATGCCGGGGATCGGGATGTAGGTGCCGAGCCGGTAGATTACCAAGGCTCCGAGCGTGAACCAAATTCGGCTCTTGAGTTCGGTCGCCTTCGAGAAGGCCGAGAGATTAATGCTCGAAGCAAGTTGTTCGGCGGCTGACGCCATTTACCATCCCTCATCAAAAAGACCGGAGCGGCGCCGCATCATTACTCCGAGGTCGTGGCCTCCGGCGTGTTTTCCTTAGCATCACGAGCCGGAAGAATGACCTTGCCTCCAGCTTTCTCGACGGCCGCGACCGCCGCCTTCGAGGCACCTGCGACCTCGATCGTTATCGCGGTGCGAAGTTCGCCCTTGGCCAGTAAACGGACACCATCACCCACTCGCCGCAGCAATCCCGAGGCGACCAACATCGCGCCATCGACGGTACCTTCCGACTTCAGCCTGCCCCTGTCGAGGGCCGTCTGCAGATGTCCGAGATTCAATATCTTGAAGTCCTTTTGAAAAATCTTGTTGTTGAACCCGCGCTTCGGGAGACGCCGATGCAACGGCGTCTGGCCGCCCTCAAAACCGTTGATCGCTACACCGCTACGCGCCGTCTGGCCCTTGCCGCCGCGTGCCGACGTCTTGCCCCGACCCGAGCCGATGCCGCGGCCGACCCGCTTTGCCCGCTGGTGCGCCCCGGGGTTGTCCCTGATCTCGTTGAGCTTCATCGAATGTCTCCGGGGCGGATACCCCGGCCTTCAGGTCTGGGAAGGAACCCCGCCGCAACTGCGGGGACCTCCCGGGTTTGTCCATAAGAGCCTAGTGACGCAGCGCTTCCGCTCCGGCTCCTCTCGCTGATGTTGCCGGGCAGCGTTTGAGCCAAGCACTTTTCGTTCCCACCTCCGGGGTTGTCTACCGCCTGTCCTCCAAGAGGTCCGAACTGAGGAGGCATCCCGACGCTCGTCTTAAATTTCCCGGTCAGCGTAGTCTCCAGTTACCGTTCGACTTAGGGGACCAAGCGTGAGCTTCCGAAAAAAGCCGCGCCAGCCAGGGCAGGAACGTAGGAAAGGCCGCGCGTCCAAACCCTATTCGGGTTGCTCGACCCGAACGAGGTGACGGACTTTGTTGATCATACCGCGCACCGCGGGGGTGTCTTCGAGAACGCGCCGGCGGTGCCGCTTGTTCAACCCCAGCCCCTTCAGCGTCGCCTCCTGATCCGACTTGCGCCCGATCGGGCTCCCGGTCTGCACGATCGTGACGGTTTTCTTGCCCTCCATCAGCCGTTCTCCCGGGCCTCCGTTTCGCGCCGGCCGAGGATTTCGCCAACCTTCTTGCCGCGACGCGCCGCCACTGCGCGGGGGCTCGTGGCTCGGGACAATGCCGCAAACGTCGCCTTGATCATATTGTGTGGGTTGGGGCTGCCGATCGACTTCGCAACGACGTCATGTACGCCGAGCGCTTCGAAGATCGCCCTCATCGGGCCGCCCGCGATGATGCCGGTCCCGGCCTTGGCCGCGCGAACGATCACCCGGCCCGCGCCGTAACCGCTGACAAGGTCGTGGTGCAACGTGCGGCCCTCGCGCAACGGTACACGGATCATCCCGCGGCGCGCCTGTTCAGTGGCCTTGCGGATCGCCTCGGGCACTTCGCGCGCTTTGCCCGAGCCATAGCCAACCCGGCCCTTTCGGTCGCCCACCACGACCAAAGCGGCAAAACCGAAACGCCGCCCGCCCTTGACCACCTTTGCAACACGGTTGATGTTCACGAGCTTTTCGGCGAAATCTGTCTCCTCGCGCTCGCGCATCTGGCGATCGCCGTCGCCTCGCCCGCGCCGCTCGCCCGGGGTGCGTGCCGGGGTGCGTGCCTGGGTACGAGCCTGGGTACGTGCCATATTCGACCCCTTCAGAAATCGAGGCCGCCCTCGCGGGCAGCGTCGGCCAGGGCCTTCACCCGACCGTGAAACAAATATGCGCCGCGATCGAACACGATGCGTTCGACGCCGGCCGCCTTGGCGCGCTCGGCGACGAGCTTGCCCACCGCGCTCGCGGCAGCGATGTCGGCACCGGTCCTGAGGTTCGCCTTGAGCCCCCGGTCGAGGCTGGAGGCCGCGGCCAGGGTGCGCCCCGTCGCGTCATCGATGACCTGGGCATAGATGTGTCTCGATGAACGAAACACCGAAAGACGCGGCCGCACGCCAGCGACGCGGCGCAGATTGGCGCGCACCCGCTCTCGCCGGCGCAGGAAGAGGGCCTGGGATTTGTCCGACATCGGGTTACTTCTTCTTGCCTTCCTTGCGGCGAACGGTTTCGGTTGCGTATTTGATGCCCTTACCCTTGTAGGGCTCCGGCCGACGATAGGCACGGATCTCAGCTGCAATCTGTCCGACACGCTGGCGGTCGGCACCGCTTACGGTGATCAGCGTCGGCCGCTCGCAGGTGATCCGCACATCGCCGGGAATCGGAAAGGCAATCTCGTGGCTGTAGCCCAGCTGCAGATTGAGCGTATTTCCCTGGACCGCGGCGCGGTACCCGACCCCGTTGATTTCCAGGGCGGTGGAAAAGCCTTTCGAGACCCCGGTCACCATGTTGCTGACCAGCGCACGCGTGGTTCCCCACATCGCCCGCGACCGGTTAGTCTCGTACTTCGGCGCAATCGTGATCGCATCGTCGGCAATCGACGTGACGACATCCTCGCTGACGACGAGGCTGAGGGTCCCCAGACTGCCTGTGGCAGTCAACGTCCGGTTAGAAAACTGCACCTCGACCCCGCTCGGGATCACCACCGGATGCTTGCCAACACGCGACATCGTAACCCTCAAAATACGCGGCACAGCACCTCGCCGCCGACTTTGGCAGCGCGGGCTTCGTTGTCGGACATGACCCCGCGCGGGGTCGATAGAATTGATATTCCCAGCCCGTTGTGGCTCCGCGGCAGATCGGCAATACGCGAATAGATACGCCGGCCTGGCTTCGACACGCGCGAGATCTCACGAATAACAGGCTCGCCATCGACATATTTGAGCTCGATGCGCAGCTCGGAAACCCCCGGCCGGATGTTTTCGCGCGTGAAGCCACGGATGTATCCCTCGCGCCTGAGCACTTCGAGCACATTGGCGCGTATGTTCGAGGAAGGCGAAGCCACGACCGCCTGGCGGGCTCTTTGCCCGTTGCGGATCCGCGTCAGCATATCGCCGAGTGGATCGCTCATCGTCATCGCAGCGGTCCTTCCTACCAGCTCGACTTTACCATCCCCGGGATTTGCCCGGCGGAGGCGAGCTCGCGCAGCGCGATGCGCGACAGCTTGAATTTCCGATAATAACCGCGGGGGCGGCCAGTCAGAGCGCAGCGGTTACGCACCCTGGTTTCGGACGCATTGCGCGGCAGCGCCGCGAGCTTGAGCTGCGCGTTGAAGCGATCCTCGGGCGGTGCGGTGCGGTCGATCGCGATCGCCTTCAGCCGTGCTCGCCGCCCTGCGACGCTCTTGGCCAGTTTCACGCGTCTGGCATTTTTCTCAATCGAGCTCTTCTTTGCCACGTGGCTCACTCCGGGATCATCAATTCGCGAACGGCATGTCAAAAGCTCTGAGGAGCGCCTTGGCCTCGGCATCGGTCTTTGCCGTTGTGACGACGACCACGTCCATCCCTCGGGTCGCATCAACCCGGTCATAGTCGACCTCGGGAAAGACGAGCTGCTCGCGCAGCCCAAGCGCAAAATTGCCGCGCCCGTCAAAGCTCCTTCCCGAAACCCCGCGAAAATCGCGCACGCGCGGCAGTGCCACCGTGATCAGACGGTCGAGAAATTCGTACATGCGCTCCCGGCGCAGCGTCACTTTACAGCCGATCGGCATGCCCTGACGCAGTTTGAACGTCGCGATCGATCGCTTGGCTTTGATGACGACCGGGCGCTGACCGGTAATCACCGTGAGGTCGTTTGCCGCGCTTTCAATCTTCTTGCTGTCCTGCACCGCCTCGCCGACGCCCATATTCACCACGATCTTTTCGACCCGCGGTACCTGCATCGCGTTCTTATACCCGAACTCCTGCATCAGTGCAGGGCGGACCGTCGTCTCATAGACTTCGTGTAGGCGGGCCTTGTTCATTGCTCACCTGTCGATGACTTCGCCGGAACGGCGGGCGAACCGGACCTTGCGGCCATCCTCGAGCGTCTTGTAGCCGACGCGCGTCGGCCTGCGTGACTGCGGATCGATATGCGCAACATTGGAGATGTGAATCGTCAGTTCTTTCTCGACGATGCCGCCGGGTTCGCCCATGCGCGGGCGGGTGTGACGCTTGGCGAGGTGCACATCCTGCACGATGACGCGCGATTGGGCGGGCAGGACGCGCAACACCTCGCCGGTCTTGCCCTTGTCGCGCCCGGTGATGACGACGACGTTGTCGCCCTTCTTGATTTTTAGTTTCCGCATCGCCTCGCTCCGATAATACGCGCTCACAAGACCTCGGGCGCCAGCGACACGATTTTCATGTACCGGCGAGCGCGCAATTCCCTCGTCACCGGTCCAAAGATGCGGGTGCCGATCGGCTCGCCCTGATTGTTGATGAGCACCGCCGCATTGCGATCGAAACGGATCGCACTGCCATCGGTCCGACGGATCTCCTTTGCCGTACGCACGATAACGGCACGGTGCACATCGCCCTTCCTGACCCTGCCGCGCGGGATCGCCTCTTTGACCGAAACAATGATGACGTCGCCTACGGTCGCCGTCTTACGCTTGGAGCCTCCCAGCACTTTGATGCACTGGACCCGACGCGCACCGGAATTGTCGGCGAC
>JAFMSA010000511.1 GCA_017353855.1 Alphaproteobacteria bacterium | reverse complement strand
CAATAGTATCGGTACAGGCTTTGAACGTTTCGGCATCTTTCTGAATTTCTTTGAGGTATCGGCGCCGCAGCCGCTCTGCCGCGAGCTGGATCGGCGTCAGCGGGTTCTTGATTTCATGGGCGATGCGACGCGCTATGTCGGCCCAGGCGGCCTTGCGTTGCGCGGAAAGCAGCTCGGTAATGTCGTCGAACGTCACAACAAAGCCGCTGATGTCACCGGCAATCTGTTCGGCGGCGATGCGCACGAGCAGCGTGCGCGTGCTGTTCGCGGTGACGAGCTGCAGCTGCGACTGCGCCAGACGATCGGGGCGACGCTCGGCTTCGACGAGCAGTCCCGCCATTTCCGGCGCGACGTCGACAAGGTTTCGCCCGAACGCCTGTTCGAGGTCGGCCCCCAGAAGCGATGATGCGGAGCGGTTGGGCAAATTGATCCGTCCCATCCGATCGAGCCCGATCACGCCGGCCGAAACGCCCGTCAGTACGGTTTCGGTAAACCGGCGTCGCTCGTCGAGCTGGCGATTTGCCTCACGCAGTTCGCTCTGCTGGCTCTCGATCTGATAAGTCATTCGATTGAATGCGCGACTGAGCGAAGCGAGCTCGTCGTCTTTATCCCCTTCGGGCACACGCGCGGCAAGATCGCCTCCGCGCACCTGCTCGGCGGCCGCGATGAGGCGACTGACCGGGACCGCAAGCTGCATGGCGAAGTGCATGCCTATCGCTATCGCGGCGACAAGGAACAGCATCGCCACCATCATATAAATCAGCGCAAAAGTGATTTGAAAACCGGAGCGCTGGCCCTCGAGCCGCTCATACTGATCGGCCGCGCGCTGGGTCTCCTCCATGTGGTTGATAACCCGCGGTTCGATAAACCGGCCAACGTAAAGATAGACGTCGCCGAATTGATTGAGGCGAACCAGGGCTCGCACCCGATTATCGCGGTCACTGGTCATGATCGCCACGTCCCCGGTGTCCGCGAGGCGAATCGCGTCGTCGGGCACCGGCTCGAAGCCGAGCGTGAACGAGAGGCTCGAGCGGGCAAGCAGATGGCCGGCGCGGTCGAACACAACCGCCTCGGTAAGCCCGCGCAACGCGGCCTGGGCGGATACGACCTGCTCCAGATGGCGAGGATTGAGCGCCAGCTTTACTGCGTCTCGGTTCAGGTCGTTCGCCATGGCGAGCACGTCGGCGCGAATCGCCTGCTGGTGTTCGTGCAGATAAGCCTCGGCGACCGCCCGTGACTCGGTGATTGCGGTGCGGATCTTGTCGCTGAACCAGGCTTCGATTCCAAAGCTGAAAAATAAATAAGAAAAGACGGCAACAAAAATCGACGGCATGATCGCAATCAGGCTGAACAGCACAACTAGCCGGATTTGCAGCCGCGAGCCGGCAAGTCCGCGGCGCCGCTCGGCCCAGACCTCGATCAACCGCTTGGCGATGATCGCCCCGAGCGCCAACAGCAAAACGAGATCGAGATTCAACAGCGATAGGACGGCCTTCGGGTGGGGACCGAACGGCGGTGCGCCGGTCAGCGCAAGATAAGTGGCCAGTCCGGAAGCAAGAGCGGGTATCGCCAGCGCAATCGCGAGCTTCCGCCCGAGACCGGTCCGGCCTGCCCAGACGCGGAGCCGCCGCATAAAGTTCATGCGGAACCTCTGTCGGATTTACGCCGCGGATGGATGAAGTGCAGCCGGCTCAACGTTTCTCCGGCCGATCGCGTTCGCGGCGCGGCGTGGCACACCCTGTCCAGCTGTGCATCTGCCTCCCTCCCAGTGCCCGCGGGGAGCGCCGGGGCACAGGCTAGTCTCGCGCAGTCCCCGCTATTTTAGGCCGCGGACGACCGGGATGTCCAACTCGCGGATTTTCTTGCGCAGCGTATTGCGATTGAGGCCGAGTAAGTAGGCCGCCTTGATTTGATTGCCGCGAGTAGCGCCCAGGGTCAGCACAATCAGCGGCCGCTCGATCTCCCTGAGCACCCGATCGTATAGTCCCGCTGCCGGCAGCTCACCTTTATGGGCCGCGAAATAGCCTTTTATGTGGCGCTCGACTGCTGCTGCCAGCCCCTCGCCATTGAGGGTCTGCGGTGCCTCGCTCGAGGTCGGGATGTCGCCGAGTTCAGCCTCGAGGATCCCGACCCCGATCACTTCTTGCGAATAGAGTGCGGCCAGCCGCCGGACCAGGTTTTCCAACTCTCGGACGTTTCCCGGCCAGCGGTAAGTGCGCAGGCGCTCCATCGCAGCGTCGTCGAGCCGCTTCATCGGCAAGCCCTCGCGCACCGCGAGTGCGGCGAAATGCCTGACCAGTGCCGGAATGTCGGCGGTTCGCTCGCGCAGCGGCGGCAACCGGATAGGCGCCACGTTCAAACGGTAAAACAGGTCTTCGCGGAACAGGCCCTGGCGGATCAGCTGCCTGAGGTCGTGGTGGGTCGCGGCAACGATGCGAACGTCGGCTCGGATCGGCACGCGGCCGCCGACGGCGGTAAACTCGCCCTCCTGCAGGACGCGCAGCAACCGGGTTTGCGCCTCGATCGGCATGTCGCCGATCTCGTCGAGGAACAGGGTTCCTCCCTGAGCCTGCTCGAACCGCCCGACCCCGCGCGCCGTGGCGCCCGTGAAGGCGCCCTTCTCATGGCCGAACAATTCGCTTTCGATCAATTCGCGGGGTATCGCGGCCATGTTAATCGCGACAAACGGCCCGCTCCGGCGCTTGCCATAATCGTGCAGGGCGCGCGCCACCAGCTCCTTGCCGGTGCCGCTCTCGCCCATGATCGTCACCGTCAGATCGGTTCCCATCAGCCGCGCGAGGACGCGGTAAATCTCCTGCATCGCGGGCGAGCGGCCGATCAGCGGCAGCTGTTCTTCGACGTCGTCGTCCGCCGCCGGCCCCGGAGTATCCCGGGGTGCCGTCAGGGCCCGTTCGACGACGCTGACAAGCTCCCGCAGGTCAAACGGCTTCGGCAGATACTCAAAGGCGCCCCGCTCGGTCGCCTTGACGGCGGTCAGCAGCGTATTTTGCGCGCTCATGACGATGATCCGCAGCTCAGGTCGGATTTTTTTGATCCGCGGGATCAGGTCGAGACCGTTCTCGTCCGGCATGATCACGTCGGTGATCACGAGATCGCCGGCGCCGTCAGCAATCCACCGCCACAGGGTTGCCGCATTGCCGGTCATTCGCACGTCGTGCCCGAGCCGGATCAGCGCCTGGTTGAGCACCATCCGGATTGCGCGATCATCATCGGCCACCAGGATCGTCGATGCCATCACCCACTACCGTTTTGCGCGACCACAGGCAGAAACACCCGGAACACGGTCCGCCGGGGCTGGCTGTCGAATTCGATGACGCCGCCGTGGTCGTCGATCACCTTGGCGACTAATGCAAGACCGAGGCCAGTACCGTTCCGCTTTGTCGAGACAAACGGGTCGAAAAGATGAGGGCGCAGGTCTTCCGGGATCCCCGCCCCGTTATCGGCCACCGAAACCATCAGCGGCAGGTGCTGCCGCCCTCCGCCGCCTGGTCGGGCAAGACGCAGGCCGTGCCGGTAAGCGGTCGCCAGAACGATTTCGCCATCCGCGCCCGGCAGCGCCTCGGCGGCATTCTTGACGAGATTGAGAAAGACCTGCACCAGCAAATCGCGATTGCCCAGCACTGCAGGCAGCGAAGGATCGTATTCCTCCACCAGCCGGACATGGCGCGCAAAGCCGGACTGCGCCGCCTTTCGCACCCGCTCCAGGACCTCGTGGATATTTACAGAACCTCGTTCAATCGGCCGATGGTCCGAAAAGCTCTCCATGCGATCGACCAGCGCCACAATGCGGTCGGTCTCGTCGCAGATCAGTTGCGTCAGTTCGCGCGCGGCCGGATCGGCATCGTGCTCGAGCAACTGCGCGGCGCCGCGAATCCCGGAAAGCGGGTTTTTCACCTCATGCGCCAGCATCGCCGCCATTCC
>JAFMSA010000510.1 GCA_017353855.1 Alphaproteobacteria bacterium | reverse complement strand
CGTCCCGGCCGGGGATGATCCCGAGCGATAAGATCCGAAAGCCCCGAGGGCGCCAGGCGCGTGCCGGCACAACAAGAAGATACTGCTGCGTGAACGACGAAGTCCTTTCGGTTCGAGCGAGCGACGACGAGACGAAGCAGTTTGAGATGAATGCAAAAGACGTGATGACAACCAACGTTGTGGCGGTCAGCCCCGACACGCCGACAAAGAAAATCGCAGAACTGCTCCTCGAGAACGGGATCAGTGCGGTCCCGGTTGTCGATGGCAGCTGCGCGCCGATAGGAATGGTCAGCGAGGGCGATCTGATCGGCCGCGAGGAAGCCGCACGTGAGGCAAGGCGCGATTGGTGGCTGGCGCTTCTTGCCGACGGGGCCGAGCTCGATGAAGGCTATCTTGCCAGCCTGCGCGCACCCGCACGCGCAGCGCGCGACCTGATGGCGGCGCCGGTGGTGACGGTCAGCGAGGAAACTGAGATCAGCGAGATCGCGCGGCTGTTGGCCACCTATCGGATCAAGCGCGTCCCAGTGGTCCGTGATGGCCGCATCGTCGGCATCGTCAGCCGCGCGGACCTGCTCCGCGGGCTCGCTGGAGAACAGCCCAAGCCCGCGGCGCGTGAGGCCGACGCGACCCGGCATCGGATGTTCGGCTGGCTCAATAACCACTTCCTGCAGGCCCATCGCTCGGAGAGCGACCACCGCGCGGCCCAATCGTTTGGTGCGGTGAGCGACACCTTGAGCGTGGGCGACTTTCGGGGTCTGGTCGCGGACTTCGAACGCCGCCAGGCGGAGCAGCACGACGCAGCCCGCCGCGCCGCCGCCGAACAACGCCGTCAGAAAACCAAGGAGCTGATCGACCAGCACGTTTCAGACGAGAGCTGGCGCTCGCTTCTGCATCAGGCCCGGCAGGCCGCAGAGCGCGGCGAGAAGGAGTGGCTGTTGCTGCGTTTGCCGAGCCAGCTCTTGAGCGACGGCGGCCGGGCTGTCAACGCGCCGCAACACGACTGGCCGAAAACGCTGCGAGGGGAGGCCGCCGAAATCTATCTGCGGTGGGAACGCGATCTGAAGCCGCAGGGCTTCGGGATCTCGGCGCGGGTGCTCGACTTCCCTGGAGGAATGCCCGGCGATATCGGGCTCTTTCTCGAGTGGGGATGACGGGACGATCCGGCCGATACGGAAGCCGCCGCCCGAGCAACGATCCGACAAGAGCTGGGCCATCTTGGAGGGGCAGTTATCGGCTAGAAACAACGCTCGTTGCGCCGCGCTATGCATTGCCATACGACGATGAACGGGTCCGCGAACACATCGAGCTCTCCCGGCACATCGGCGATCCGGCTTATCCGAGGCAGGAAACCTTCGAGACCTGGTACGAGAACCGGATCGACCTGCTGGGCCGATGGTATCTCCAAGCCGTTGCCGGACGAGCCGTCCGCACAAAGCGGTGCAGGAATACAGTCCTATTGCTGCCACCCTTGTGCTGGACGCGGCGAAGGCAGAACGCCCTTCATACTGCGATTGGCGGCCAACTCCGAAGGCGACACGACGACCTCTCCCGAAATCACCCCTGATTCCTCAATCTTCCATCCTAAAAGTACAGCGACTATATTACTTGCTACTTCTCCGAAGTGTGATAATCAAGGCGCCCTGACGAAAATTTCGCAAGTACTTCGTCGCAGTTACCGACGAATCTCATGTTGCCCTTCCGTACCTGATCCTCGACCTGATGCTGCAGTGTTTCCTTCAGCGCCTCATAACCCATTACTAACTCAGACGCTTCGGCGCGCGATTTAGCGAGCGGCGCTCCCGGTGGCGCACGTTTCGGGCTGTTTGCTCGGTCGGCGTCCTGCCGCAGCGTGTCCAGTATTTCCAGCACCCGTGCATTTCGCACTTGCCACGCCGCCCAAGCGTCGTGAAGCGGCGCGGCAAGGTCGGGTCGCACATGCCCGCAGGTGCGCATCATCTCGGAAACGATCGCTAGATGCGCCAACATTGGCTTCACATCCGGCGGAAGACCGCTATCGCACGCCTCATTGGCGTCCGCGTGACGGCAGATGATCGTCATCGCGAACCAGACGGCGAGGTATACGGTCCGACGCGGCACAGTTGTTTCCCTCCGCGGCGGTGCGACTTGACGATAGTCGAGATTGCAACACCAGTGACACATCGCAATCATTATAGTCCGCTTGGACCGAGGACTATTGTGAACCGCGCCGGCGCCGCGGCACACCAGCCGACCAAGCCCGATATCACCGCTCCGGGTCCGCCGACGACGCCTGCATTAATTCCACCCAATGCCACCCGGGAGGCAGCGTGATGACCAAGCCACAGACACGGCAGGCCGGCCACGGCGATAAGCACGCCGGGCAAGCAATGAGGATGAGTGCGACCGCCGACCACAGCAAAGCCGCAGCGGGGGGTGCCACGACGACGCCGATATAGGCGGGAAAGGTGAAAAGCAGCCCCTCGATCACCTGGGTCATGCCCTCGGCGAGAACCAGCCCGGCGGCACAAGTGCATAGCGCTGCTGTCGGCCGGTCATCCCTGCTGCTCGAACAGCTCGCCGAAGAGCTCTCGTACCTTGAGCTTCCTTGCCGGCTTGAGTTGCACGGTGCGCCGCGCGGCGCCGCCCGACCACTCCTCGGTCGATGTCAGATAGCCGCGCTCCTCGAGCCCATGCAGGTCCGGATAATTGCTGGCGCTACGCTTGTAGCCATGTCGCGCTGGCTCCTCGATCATTGCCAGCCCGTAAATCGGCTCCTTCACTGCGTGATGAAGCACGTGCAGTCGAATGAGGCCAGTGTAAAGAACTCTATCATCCATTCAGGTCTTCCGGCAGCAAAGGAAGGCTGTCCACGATCAGGGTACCGCCGATCGAACCTTATCGTGGCCCGGAGTCGACTCGCGACAAACTTGGCGCTCCGGACCAGTTGCTTAGGGAACGAGCAGCAAGCGAGGCACGCGGGAGGCTTTTCTGAAGCGAATCGATGACGAGCGCCGGAAGTGCTATCCATCAGTCGGCTCGCGCGCGGAACAACGCGATGAACAAACCATATGCAGTGCAAGGCGCTCTTCCCCTCCATTGTCGCAACCGCGGCCGCCTCGTCCGCGCCAAGCCGGTTCCTCGTATCAGGACCCCGGCGATCGCGAGCACTTGACAGAAGTTACAGTCATGCGATCAGGTTTCTTTTCGGCGCGCTAGCATACGACCTCTAACGACACCGCGCGCATTGCCTGAGCTGTGGGAGTGCGCTGGGCCAAAGTCATGGAACGTACCGCCGACCGCAGCAAGCCGGATTGCCTTCTCCACTCTGATTTTTTTTATCGAGCCGGCACAAAGTTCGCGCTAAACGCCGGCACCGGAACGTGGGTTGCCCGCCGAGCGTCGAAAATCGGGGCCTTGCGAGCGCTTCCAGACAGTTCAAAGCTTGTTGCAGGTCGGCGCGAACCTCCTCCAGGCGCTGCGCATCGGCGGGCAGCGCCCCAAACCTCTCGGCGGTTCGCGTGTCGCCCATGCCATGTTGTTGTTCCTTCTGCGTGTAGCTCGGGGGCTGTAGCGCGCGAGCAGGTCTGCCGCTAGTGAACAAACCATTGTCAGAAGAACTCGAGAAAGAACCGAACTGGCAGCGGCTTTGGAATGCCTCCATCGCCTTTCCTATCCCGGTCACCGTAGCAGACAGAGATCGATCTCTGTCCTACAGCGCCTCATTGATCCCGCGGGTGGCATCACCGCTATCCCGAGCAGATGCGGCAATGCCAGGTCACGCAAAACAAGCTTTGAACCGCCTTTTCTCCACTCTAGCGCTCTCGTCGTCACGGTTCATATGGTTACCGGATTATATCGAAACGCGTATCGGAAAGCGATATCGCTTTTCGGTATATTTCAAATTAGAAGCCGAGACGCAGTCATGTCCGAATTCAAATCCGTCGGGAGCATCACCGGACTCTTG
>JAFMSA010000509.1 GCA_017353855.1 Alphaproteobacteria bacterium | reverse complement strand
CGCTCGTTTACGCCGGCCTGTATGCGATCCTGCCCGAGGCGCTCGCGTGGCGGGCGCTGTTCGCGGTCGGCATCCTGCCCGCTCTGCTCGTACTCTGGGTCCGTCGCAGCATCCCGGAGTCGGAAGCCTTCGCGAGTCGGACGAACATAGGCGCGCACCTCGGGATCGGACACCTGCTGTCGGCGTTTCGCGGGCGGTATCTTTGGCTGACGATAAGAGTGTCGCTGATGGTTATGGGCGCGCAGGGAGGCGTCTGGGCTGTGGGTTTCTGGATGCCGACCTATCTGCGGACCGTGCGGCATCTGTCGGCCTCCGGTACCGGGCTTTATGTCGCCGTCCAGGCGCTGGGGTCCCTGATAGGCTTCCTGCTAGGCGCCTATCTGGCGGACGCGATCGGCCGCAAGTGGACGTTCATGATCTCGGCGATCACGACGATCATCATGGTGCTTGTCTATTTGTACGTGCCGGTCGGCGACACCGGTCTGCTGCTTCTTGGGATCCCGCTCAACGCCGCGATCCTGATGAAGTTCGCACCCATGGGCCCGTTCATGACGGAGCTCTACCCGACCAGCATCCGCGGCACCGGCCAGGGCTTCTGCTACAACGCGGGCCGGGCGATCGGCTCGGTTTTCATGACTGCGATCGGCTTCGCGACGGCAGTGATGGGGCTCGGCACAGCAATAGCGCTCTTTTCCACTCTGGCCCATGCGCTGATGATCGGCATGCTGCTGCTCCTTCCGGAGACGCGCGGCCGCGCTATCGCGAGCCTCGAAGCCGAAGCGTCGGACACTGCAGCGCTTTCCCGGTCGGCCGTCGGACGCAGTTGACACCTGGCGTCGGTGTGGGCGATGGGTTTTACGGTCGCAGGTGACGCCCCTGCCCCCAACGCACTCGGAGGAGGGCGGCATCGTCCTGAGCGGCGGTCGGGCGGTCGGCGGAAAAGCATAAAGACGTGCGCACCTCGATGATTTCGCGCGGCGGCGCGCCGGGCCCAACGAGTCCTCGACGGTAGTGGAACCAAAGGCTCAACAGGTTTAGCGAACAAGACCGAAGCACGCCCGGTACGCCGGCACGAGATGTGGTTGCGTTCTCACCCGCAGGGGCTCATTCGGCCCGGCAATGATCGTCATCGACACCGAGACAGTTGAGCGTTACTTCGCCGCGCACCGGGGTGCCAGAGGGATCAGGGCGGGACGATCGCGACGCGATGTCCGGCCGGCGTTCGCCCGACACGCGCGCACTGGCGCCACCCCCGAAGATGTGAAAGCCTCGCATCCGCGGGCGAGCACTCTGAAAGGCGGCCGGGTCGTGTTCAACATCAAAGCCAATGACCAGAATTGCGCCGCGCAAGCCCCTTGCTTTCAGCCTATCAGCCATGGGGATGAGCAGTGCAACGATAGAAATGTTCGTGTAATGTTCTTATCACGCAAGGCTGTAAGAGTTGGCGTGAAACACGAGGCCTGCTACATCCTCGGTGGTCCAAACGCCGGGGCGGCTGTGGAACAGCTGCTGCGACGGACGGTGCCAGGCTTTTCTTCAATCTGGGAGCGGGAGAGGCTCTTGCCGATCCCCACGTGATGAGCGTCGGAGCGGATCGTCCGTCCGAAGAGGACAGGCCCGGAGACGAGGCCGAAGATGATGTACCCACCATGCAATGCAGTGGCGAGAGCTGCGGAGAGTTTCCGGGATGCCCCTCAGAACCCCCGGCTTTAGCCGTGGGGATCTTCGCTTATGGCTTGCCTGTCCTAAAATTGAAAAGATTGCTGGGCGGGCGGCGGCGGCTCGAGGTGAACGCCCTCCAGTGCGAGCATGCGCTTTTTAGCCGCCGATCCGCCCGGCGCGGAAAACCCCCCTATCTTGCCGCCGGCCGCCAGCACCCTGTGGCAAGGAATGATCAGCGCCACCGGATTTCTGGCCATGGCTTGACCGACATCGCGCGCAGCCTCCGGCCCGGCGCTGAGCTCTTTGGCCAGAGCGCCGTAGGTCGTCGTATGACCCCATGCGACCCGCCGCGCCGCTTCATATATGCGCGCCAAGAACGGATCCAGTTCGCCCAGATCGAGAGTGAAGCCGGAAAAATCCGTCTCCTCGCCCTCGAAGTAGCGTTTCACGGCGGCGACGGCCCCCGCCACTTCCGGTGTGGGGGCGCCGGGTTTTGCGTCAGGTGCCCGGCGCAGCAGGGCTCGATCGGCCGCCTCCGCGGTTCTTAGCGGTAGCTGGAAACGCGTAATGGCGACGCTGTTCCAGGCAATGCTGCAAAACCCGGCCGCGGTTTCAAAGATAAGATAACAGTGCGCTCGCCGGTCCATCATGTCGCGCTCGCTCGCAGTTGCGACCTGTTACGGAACTCGTCAGCCCGCGGCGGGAATTCAATCCGATTCTTGCGATCAAATATGTCTGGTGAGGGCCGGTTAATCGATGCCGAGAACGCCCAAGGAAAAACGGTGCGGGGGAAGCGGCGGTAGTCTCGGTTTGGTGAAACACCGCAACTCGGCAGACGGGTCGATGAGCCTACGGGCGAGATGGAGTGGCTCCAACTAACAGCCTGATACGCGAAGGGAGCTCCCCCTTAAAGTTATGCTTTGGACACGACCCCCTTCACGTATTAGGTGGAGGCGCGATCGATGCTCCAGGCGCGTGGTGCCGCCGGCTCGGCGACCAGCGGCACGACGCACGCGCGTTCGACACACCCCCTGAACGTTATTCCCAGGCGCTCAGGTCCATTGCCCGTCATGCCGACCATCCTGCGCTTCGATGGTGGTCATTTATCCCGCCGACCCATCGACCCGCACACCACGTGATCGGGGTGGGTGACGCTGTGTTCAAACTGACCTGCTCGTTGGTCCGCCGGAACTGCGAGAGAGTTGCGGATTTAGCCGGACCGAGGTGAACCGAATCACGGACAGCCTGACAGACACTGTTGCGGTCTTGTGCGAGGAATGGAGGAAGATCCACGGCGGTAACTGAGCAGCACAAGCCGAGCGCGCATGGGGACGCTCTGCGCCGGTCACGCAATTTCGGGACGCTATGAGCGCCGAACGTCGCGGATTGTCATGCGCCTGAACACCGGGCTTGAGCTCGTGTATCCGCCGGCACTGGCGGAAGGTCTGGCCAGCGCCACGCCGACGACCTTGCCCGATTGAAATCAGCCCGACCAGCTTGGCCGAAGATCGACGCCGACTTCTATATCTCGGCCTTGCTCCGAGCCGTGTCCGGCTCGCGACAGTGGATGGCGGCTCAGCTCGGTGCCGCCGGCGGTCGTATCCGCAATCCGCAAAGCCGCAAGTTCGCGTGCAAATGGGCACAAAGGCGAGCGGCCGCGCAAGAAGACTGCCGCCGGATGAAAGAGCGGACACCTCGACCCTCATCGGCTATGTGCGCGTCAGCACACCCGACCAGGCCCCGGGGCCGGCTGTAGATCCGAGCAAACCGCCGAGAGAAGAAGGCGGAAGAGCTCAAAACGCCGCGTGCCTTGCTTACGTCTGATGGTGAGCATTGGCTGTGAGCTCACGAAACGTGCATTCGAGCCGACCACGGTCGGCCAACCATTGAGATTCTGAGGCTCCACCTTGACACAGGAACAAATATTGCGCTTCTGCGAGCGCAGCGACGGGATCCTGCGGGCGGTGCTCGGCGGCACGCCACACGCGACGGCTGCTAGGTTCGGGCCGGTTCTGGCGCTGCTGCTCGTCGCTGCGGTCGTTGCATCGCTTGTCGCCTGAAGGTCCCGAGGAGAAGCCGCGCGACAGAAATTGCGTGGCCATCTCCCACAGGCAGCACACGGAACTTCCAAGGCTGTTTCCACGAGCCCAAAGCCGTCTTCCGACGTCAGAACGCTCAGCACTTGCCGCTTCCATCACGCAGAAGTTGGTAGCAGCGCATCGCAAAGCCGTTCGCGACCTCGCAGTATTCGTTACGTTGCAACGTTGAATAATGGAGTCCCGT
>JAFMSA010000508.1 GCA_017353855.1 Alphaproteobacteria bacterium | reverse complement strand
TTACCGGCGCGAGACGACGATCGCGCTGTCGATTTACTTCTGTTACTTCTTCAGCTGGCTCGGCGGGACGGCTCGGATGCCCCAGTTTCCCAACGAGAAGCATCCAGGTTACAATCCAGGGTGAGCTATCTGGGCGATCTGCATGAGCGTCGCGATCTTCAGCTATTGCGTATGCGGCCCGCTCTGCGACCTGGGCGACGGTGCCGAGCTGTTTCCCACTCAAATCCGCGGCAACCGGCTGCTCTCGCTTCGCCTTTGCCGCCGGGGCGCTCGGGCCGGCGATTATGGGCGGGATCGCGACCTATTATTCTATCGCCGCCGGGCTTCCGCTTCTTGCGAGCGTGTTTTGCTCTTGGTGCCGGTGTACTATTTCATGGCCCGGGAAATGACGCGCAAGGAGTTGACCGATTTCGTCGGGCAAAAGAGGTAGTGGCTGATCAGGGGAACTCCGATGCAGACGAGCCAAGACCGTATCCTCACCACGCATGTCGGCAGCCTGCCGCGGCCGCCCGAGCTTCGCGAGCTGCTGGTGCGCAAGGACCGGGGCGAACCCTTTGAAAAAGACGCGCTTGCGCGGCTGACGCGGCAGGCGGTGGTCGACATCGTCCGGCGCCAGGCGGATGTCGGCGTCGACATCGTCAATGACGGCGAGATGTCGAAACCCGGCTACTCGACCTATATCGCCGACCGGCTCACGGGTTTCGGCGGGCATGAACCGGCCAAGCCGCGGCTGGACACCAGGGACCACCCGAACTTTCTTGCCGCATACGAGCGGATGACCGGCGCGAATGTGGCAAGACGCGCCGTTTGCGTCGGGCCGGTCTCCATACGCGACCGCGAACCGCTGGCTGAGGACCTTGTCAATCTGCGCGACGCGCTCGCGCAGGTTTCGGCTACTGAAGGATTCATGACCGCCGCCTCGCCCGGTCTCGTGCCGGTGTTCCAGACCAACCGGCATTACCCGACGCACGAGGCTTATGTCGAAGCCATTGCCGCTGCGATGCAGGAGGAATACGAGGCCATCGCTAATGCGGGGTTTGTCCTGCAGCTCGACTGCCCGGATCTGGCGATGGCACGCCACACCTCGTTCCAGGACCTCAGCGAGGAGGATTTCCTCAAACGCGCGGCCTTTCACGTAGAGGTGCTCAATCACGCCGTGCGCAACATCCCGGCCGAGCGGATGCGCATCCACATCTGCTGGGGCAATTATGAGGGGCCGCACGACCACGATATTCCCTTTCCGAAGGTCGCGCCGATCCTTGTCAACGCAAAGCCGCAGGCACTCGTCGTCGAGGCTGCCAACCCGCGGCACGCCCACGAATGGACGGTGTGGCGGGAAACGAAGCTGCCCGACGACAAGATCCTGATACCGGGCGTGCTCGACACCTCGACGAATTACGTCGAGCATCCCGAACTCATTGCCGAACGCCTGTGCCGATTTGCCGATATCGTGGGCCGCGAGCGGGTGATCGCCGGCAGCGATTGCGGATTCGGCACCTTCGCCGGCTATGGTAAGCTCGATCCCGACATTTCGTTCAAGAAGCTGCGCGCGATGGCGGACGGTGCCGCGATCGCCTCCCGGCGGCTCTGGGGACGCGCCTGAACCTCCAGCCAACTGTCAGAGGCCGGGTGTGTTGGGATCCGGCTTTTCGAGGGAATTGAGGGATGACGCTCCGCATAGCGGTGATCGGCGGCGGTATCGGCGGCCTTACCGCCGCCGTGTCGCTGCACCAGGCGGGCTTCGAGGTCGACCTTTACGAGCAAGCGCTCGAATTGACCGAGGTCGGCGGCGGCATCAACATGGCGCCCAATGCAACCCGCATCCTGCGCCGTTTGGGGCTTGCCCGACAGCTGGACACAGTGGGCGTGCGCCCGTCGAGTACGCATCAGCGCCGCTGGCAAGACGGGCGCACGCTGCAATGCGCGCCGCTCAATCCGCGGTGCGAAGAGCTCTACGGTGCGCCGCACCTGACGATTCACCGTGCCGACCTATTGGCGGTCATTGGCGCGGCCTTTCCAGCGGAGCGCGTCCATCTCGGGCACCGCCTCGTCGAGCTTGCCCAACGCGGCGACAGCACAGAGGCGCGGTTCGAGAACGGCGCGCGTATCAGGGTCGATGTCCTGGTCGGCGCCGATGGTATTCACTCGGCGGTGCGCGCCGCGCTGTTCGGCGAGGAAGTGCCCGCTTTTGCGGGTTGCGTTGCGTATCGCGGGTTGGTGCCGGCCGAACGCATCGGGAATCTCGGGCTCGAGATCGGCAGCCAGTCTTGGGTCGGCCCGGGCGGACATTTCGTACACTATTTCGTTTCGCGCGGCCGACTGCTCAATTTCGTCGGGTGGACCGAGCACGACATCTGGAACCGCGAAGACTGGACTGATCGTGCCACGGTCGCCCGCGCGCTCACCGCATTCGAGGCTTGGCACGGGCAGGTCAGAACGATCATTGGCGCGGCCGAGACCTGCTTTATCTGGGCGCTGTTCGATCGCGATCCGCTGCCGCGCTGGTCGGTCGGGCGCACGACATTGCTCGGCGACGCGTGCCACCCGATGTACCCCTTTATGGGCCAAGGTGCGGCGATGGCAATAGAGGACGGCGCCTCGCTCACCGCCTGTCTGCTCGGCGCCGGCAGCGGCGGTGGTCCGACGGAGGCCTTGAGGCGTTATGAGCGCCTCAGGCTGCCGCGCGTAACACGGCTGCAGCAGATGTCACGGGCGAACAAGACACGCTTCCATTTGCCGGATGGCCCCGCGCAACAGGCACGCGACAACGAATGGGCCAGGGCAGGCGACCGCTCGCCGGACGCCCTGCGCTGGCTCTATGAGTTTGACGCCGAAGCCATCGGATCTGTGTCGGCTTGAGCCACCAGCCCCGGATTGGGATCGCCGGGCGGAGCGAAGGGATCGGGCGCAGAAGGCAATCAGTTCACAGTCGGCCTTTCCAGCGGTGGATCGGCATGGCGTGAGCTGGAAAACGTCGTCCGGCGGTCCATAGCCGGAACTCTCGTCTGCGGCCGGCTCGGGAACCCCGCAGTCGGTTACCTCAAAGATCTGCTGCCCAGTCTCGCAGTGCCGGTCAAAACCAGGCGGGTTCCGGGATCGGCATTGCGCCACCACCGTCGATGCGGCGCCCCGGCCCCGAGACGACCGCCGGACGCCGGCAAGCGTCAGCACGCGCCGCGAAGTTCGATGCGGGCATTGCTGCACCAGCCAAAGCAAATTACGCTGACCCGCCTTCGGTCGAGCCGGGCCGCCGCAAATCCGCCGACTACTCCGCCTTGAAGCAGTAGGCTGCGAGCTTGTTGCCGTCTAGATCACGCACATAGGCCGCATAGGCATTGGGATGCCAACTGCGTGGGCCGACCGCGCCCTCATCCTTTCCTCCGGCTGCCAATGCAGCCTTATGGAATTCCGCAACTGCCGCGCGGTTTGGCGCCACAAAGCTGATCGTACCGCCATTGGCGAAAGTTGCCGGCTGCCCGTTGGCCGGCTTCAATACAAAGAACTCCGGACCCGATTCGCCCCAGATGGAGCCATTGTCTCCCAAATCGTTCAAACGCTTGTACCCAAGCGCGCTCAGCACGCTGTCATAGAACGAGCGTGCCTTTGCAAGGTCATTCGTCCCGACCGTCACGTGCGTGAATATGGCCACTAGATCCTCCTTGCAGCATTCGTTCAGTGCATTTTTTCGGAACCGATACCGCTCCTGGACGCCGTCGCGCTGCGCGTACTGGTAAGGTCCAACCGGACCCGCCAGTAGTGCTGGGCCAGAAGGCTTGTGCCGGGCGTATTCCGGCCTACCGTACCCCCGCTGTTCAGGGACATTGGCTTTCCGCTGGACGGCTCTTGTGCCCGTTGCTGTTAACAAAATACCAGTTTGGTTGCCGACGGTAAACCAGGCATTTGGTGCAAGAGAGTGTAGACGGTAACCACCGGCTTTTCTGCGGCGCAGCAGATTCTG
>JAFMSA010000507.1 GCA_017353855.1 Alphaproteobacteria bacterium | reverse complement strand
GCTGCAGAAACAGACAAATTCCCCCTATTTTTCGTGGATGTCAGCTGCACACCTGCCAATGAACCAACGAAAACAAATTGTGAGCCCAGTTTTTACGCCGCATACGCTACTTGCCGGTCGCAGCATGGGGCGCCGGAATCCTGTTCAACAGCCTGAGCAGATCCAGAGAATAGCTTTGCCATTGCCTTATCGACACATCCGGCATCGACTTAATTCGGAATGTCGAAGAACGTGACATGCACGGCACCGTCCACGTTCCGGCGCCCCCGCCCGACGGTTCTGGACCGCATCGGTTGCGGGACGGTATCATGCCGCGGGGCAGCAGGAGTGTCGGATGTCCGAAACAGAAACCATACCACTCATCGATCTGGGTCCCTACCTGGCTGGCGAGCCAGGCGCCACCGATCGCACAGCCGAGAAACTTCATTTCGCGCTCACCGAGGTCGGCTTCTACTTCATCGTCAATCACGGTGTGCCTTCCGAACAGATTGATGCCGTCTTCCATCAGGCCGCGCGCTTTCACGCCCTCCCGCTCGAAAGGAAGCTGGAGGTCAAGCTGGACAAGCACAATGTCGGCTATCTGCCGGTGAAAGGCGATACTCTGCGTACCTCCACCGTAGAAACCGTCACCAAGCCGAATATCAACGAGGCCTTCTTTGTCGCGCGCGACCTGCCGAGCGATCACCCGGAGGTGCTGGCCGACCGGCGGTTCCGCAGCGCCAACCGTTGGCCAGCCGATCTGCCGGGCTTCCGTGAGGCGATCGTCGCTTATTGCGGGGCGATGGAGCAGTTAGTGCGCAAACTGGTTCGGCTCTACGCTCGGGCGCTGCGCCTCCCTTTGGAATATTTCGACCAACCCTTCAGGGAGCCGCAATACAAGCTGAGGATGACGCATTATCCATACCAGATCGGCCTTGCAGACGACGAGTTCGGGATTGCTCCGCACACTGATACGAGTTTCCTCACCCTGCTTGCTCCTAATGATGTTCCGGGTCTGTCGATCCGCATGCAGAGCGGCAATTGGATCGATGCGCCTGAGGTTCCCGGCGCCTTCGTTGTGAACGGCGGTCAGTTGCTGCAACGCTGGACCAATGATTATTTTCTCGCCACCCCCCATCGCGCGGTCAACCGCTCGGGCGGCGAACGCTACGCGCTCGCCTTCTTCTGCGACAGCAATATTGATTGGCCGGTCGCAGCAGTACCCACCTGCGTCGGACCGGAGAAGCCCGCAAAGTACGCTACAACCTACTATCCGGAATACATGATCCGTTACCAACAGCGGACTTACAACGTTTTCGGCCTCCGCGACCAGGAGACCACAGAATGAGGTGCATCGTGCCCGGGGCTTCCGCTGTTGCCGGCGAGATCGGGACCCGCTCGTGTATCCGCGGGCAGCACGTGTTACGAGGGCCCCTCACGCCCCAGCCTGCCAAGGCCTGCGGACCCAGCCGGCATCACGCGTCGGTATTATAGTCGGTAAAATCGCGACGCAGTGCCGGCGAAGAGATCCGCTTTTTCCGATGCAGAGGCGCCGCCGGCCAGTCTCTTGAAGGCGTTGAACAGTACCGGATAGCTACATGCGCCCTTGTCGACGGGAAAATTACCTTCGAACATGCAGCGATTAGTGCCGAAGTTCTCGATGCAGATTTCGACATACGGCCGCCACGCGTTGGCCATCTCACCGGATGAGGGCGGCAGCGGCGCCAGATGAAAATCGAAGGCGTTGACGATCATCGCCAAACCTCCGAGCTTCACATACACATTCGGGCAGGCGGATAATTCCTTGATGTCGGCGCGCCAGCCGGGCAACACTTCGTCGCGCTTATACGGCCCGACCCCCAACGGACCGCCGAAATGGTTGAGCACGATCTTCACGTCCGGACACTCGCGGGCCACTTCGGTCAGCGCCTTGATCTGCGGGTGATAAATCCACGCTTCAAAGGTCAAATTGTGCGCGGGCAGCCGTTTGAGGCCGCGGCGAAAGTTCGGATCATCCATGAGCCCCGGCGGCGGGACATAGGACGAGGCGCCGATGATCGCCGGATCATGCGCCGCAATCTGACGGATGCCGCGGAACCGCCCGCCGGCCGCGGCAATCTGACCCTCAAGGACCGCATCGACATTCGGCAGACGCAGATCGGCGAAGCTGACGATACCGGCGCAAATCTTGGTTTTGCCGCCGCGCCGGTCGCCCTCCTCGGCGATCGCGCGGACGAATTCGCTTTCGCCTATCGGCCGCATCTCCTCGGGACCGCTCGTGCGATAGCCCGAACCGCATTGGATGAACACGGTCGCGACAACGTTGTGCCCCGAGCCCACGTCGGCCAGCAGGTCGTCAAGTAAATAGCGGCTGCCCGGGTGATCCCAGAGATGGTGGTGCGGATCGACGATCTGCAGCTCGGGCTCGAGGATCTCCTCGCTCAGCTTGCCGAGCCACTCGCGGTTGGGCAACGGGCGGGGATAGGAGCGGGCTTCGACTGCCATGGCATTTCTCCCGAGGGCAGGCTGACGCGTGGCACGCTGATTGACGTGTCGCACGCTGATTACTGACGCCGCTTATGGCAAAATCTAGCCCGAAACCTATCGGAGGGCGAACCATGAACAATACGGACACGCTGCCGCACCATCTGCTGGAGGTCAGGGAACTGACGGCCGAGGCGTTTGCCCCCTACGGCGAGGTCATCGTGCCGCAGCGGACCGGCGGCCAGGGTGCCCTTGCCGGTCACGACCCGGAGGCCTTAGACGGTGAGGCGAAGCTCGTTTTGACCAATGGCGAGCCGCGACTGTGGATCATGCATCTCCCGCATGTGGGGCTCGGCTTCACCCGGATCGCTCGCCATCGGCGGGTCACGCAGTGCCTGGGCTCGCTTGGCGGCAAAGACTGGTTGATCGGCGTCGCCCCACCCGGCGAGCCTAGCGATGACGCGCGCCCGCGCGTCGAGGACATCATCGCTTTCCGCGTCCCCGGTGATCGTGTGATCAAGCTGCATGTTGCGACCTGGCACGCCGGACCGCATTTCGTCCATGATGAATGCCTGTTCGTCAACCTCGAAAACCTCGACACGAACCGGCGCGATTTTCATGCCGTGCCACTTCCAGTCGAGTGCCGCTACCGGCTTTGAGCCGCGGCGCGCAATCGCGATCGTTGTCCTTGACGAATTGCGATCGTGAGGTGCTTCAGCGATTCGATGCCTGGCCTGGCGCCGTTTGAGTCACAACAATCGTGGATCAAGTGCGGCACTGGCGTTCCCGAGGAAGAAAGAGAATGTCGGCTTTGCGGAGAAGCATTACTTGGACCCACCCGCAGACCTGTTCGCTCCCGGATCTCTTGCAATGAAGCTGTCCTGTTGTGCCGCCTGGAACCGGTGCCGACCAATTAACGCGAATTGTGGTCGCCTTCGGCGCGCGCTCACATTCGTCGCCAAGGGATCCCACCGACGCGGCATTAGCAGAACCGACGCAATGTCCGATCTTGATCAGATCAACCGTCGTCGGGATTCACGCGAGCGGTCATGCCGCGGAACACGTCGCAGTATAATCGGAAACTGCGCGCCGCCGCGCACCCGTGAGCCGCGGCCCGCAGAATTTTTACCCACTGTCGGAGCGCAAGCGGGTCAGGAGGTCATGCTGTCGGCTGATAGTCCCGGCGCGGTAACACGTGCGGATGCTGTAGAGGGGATCGCAAAACCCCTCGGGAGTGCGGTCAATCCTGCTGGCTGGGAGCCGAAACACATTCGATTCGCATGGCCTGCTCGAGTCTCACGGCAGCGAACGCGCTATTGTGCGCGGTTTTGCACTAGCGACTCGGAAGTGCGTGAGGAGACCCGTTATGCTGCTCTTGCCGATGGAGGGGCTCCCTAAGCTCGCAAGGTCAGCGGACCGACTGCCGCCCGTTGTGTTGGGTGGACGGCGGCTTATCCGGTTCGCCGCGCTCGCGGCCGCGCTTGAGCGCGCCGCCGCGG
>JAFMSA010000078.1 GCA_017353855.1 Alphaproteobacteria bacterium | reverse complement strand
ACCAGCCTGGGGCGCCGGCCACAGTCCCCCGAAATCTATCCTCTCTCCCACTCCGGTATCCCTCGAAAAAACAGGCAAGTCTCCGCGTCCGGGATGCGGCGGAGCAAGCAATTCCGGCGCGGCAAGACGTTCAGACTTCGGATACAGCTTACCTGACCCGTTCCGCTCAGTCCCAATCTCGGACCAGGTGAAATAGGGTGGGTGTGGGCACCCCTTGGGCGTCAGTGTCGAATATTGCTTTACCGAGGAAGACGATAATGGCTGGCGACCCAAATCGCCTTTCTCGCGGTCTTCATTGCGGTCGGCCCGGCCAATCGCGATGCGCCTGTCACTTGAACTCTTCCCCACTGGCTGCAGAAATCTCCCGCAAAGGCGGGGCCTGCCGCGATATAGCGCGGCGATCAGCCCGCGGGGAAGCCGCGCGCCACTGTCTCGCTCACGGCATTGCGCGCGATCTCGCGAATCAGCCGCCGGTCAGCCTCGTGCGTCCCGGCTTGCGCGATCCCGGAGACGACCCGATCTTGGCTGTAGGTCGCGATGATCTCGCCGTCGCGCAGCAGCGGCGAATCAAGCTCCTCTCCGGTGCCGTTGGCACGAATCGCTCGGCGAATCATGCTGCGCATCATGATGATGCCGCGATCAGTCGTTGCGAGGTGTTCCAGGCCATGGCGCGCCATGCCGTTGTGGATGCTGACCTGTGCGTCGTAATCTCCAGGCACGCGCTGCCGTTTATCATAGGAACGGCTGCCGTCCTGCCCAAACCCGACATCGTTGCGCACCCTCTTGCCCTCGGGGGCACGCCAGTAGCCGATCTGCATCGTGTTCCTGTCATCCAACGGCACGGCCCAGAACGTGGCCTGCGGCCTGCTGATCGAGTTGCGCGCCATTAACACCTCGTCGTTGGCGGTAAACTGATGGATGTTGGGCGGAATAAAATCTGCAACGCGCACCCAGACCAGGTCGTCCTGGCGGCGGGTGTCGATATAGACCATGCCCGCCGGGGTCTCCATCCAGTCCCACTCCGGTTTTGTCTTGAAGTCGTCGACAAAGCCCTCGCTGCCTGGCAGCGTGTGCAGAAACTGGAAATGAGCCGGGTCCATCGCGTTTTCCTTGACCTGTACCCAGTTGCATTCCCACACGCTCGGCGGACGTGGGACCGTCTGGTATCCGGGCAGCGTAAGCGTGTCGAGCTTTGGGAATGGCGGCTGCTTATCAGGTGGTCCCATATAAGCGAAGACCAGACCGGCATGCTCGCACACTGGATAAGCGCCGTGGAATAGCTTTTCCTTAAGGGTGCTGTCGGTCGGCTCGCCCGGCGTTTCGAGGATCGAGCCGTTACAGCCGAAAAGCCAGCCGTGATAGCAGCAGCGAAGCCCCTCGCTCTCGATCAGTCCGAATTCAAGCGAGGTGCCGCGATGCGGGCAGTGCAGCTCGATCAGACCGATCTCCACCGCTGCCATCGCGAAATACGACGAGGTCCTCGCCGAGGATTTTAAGTCGCTTCGGTACGTCGCCAAGCTCGCTTGAAACGACCACTGGCTGCCAGAACCGCCGCAGGTATTCGCCGCACGGCGTGCCTGGCCCCACCCGGGTCAACTCGTCGTCCGCCGCCGGCATGCCGCGATGGTAATAGGCGCTATAAGCTTTGTTCAAAAAAGCTAATCTTTTGGTCATTTGCGCTCCTCCACAGACGAATGCCCTCTGCCTTGCACATGCGATGCCAGTTCCGCCTTCGGGCCGCAACGTTAGCCTTGAATCTCCGGCTCCATAGCGGGCCGCCGATACTGATCGAGATTGGCACCGTGGAGGCAGTTGTTCGCGCGTACCCCGAAGTCCGTCGATTCCCTCGCGGAAGCGGCCCTCGCCCTCGAGCTCGTCGAGTTTGTGCCAGTTGTTTCTGTTCGCACGCTGAGATCTCGGCATGGGCCAGGCGAATGGCCGGCCGGCGCGGCGCTGGCGATGGAACAATGCCCAATCTGCTTGCGGTGCCGCAACGTGCCGGGGGGCCGGGCACGCTACTGTCGAGCGCGGCCTGCGACCTCCTGTACGCCCGGCATGTCGATCAACCTGCGCACGGGGTAAAGGCACCACGCTGATGCTCGAGGGGCCGCGCCAGCCGATGTGATCTGGACGATTGCGTAGAAGAACCGCGGTGGATCTACGAGCGGCGGGATCTCGCCAAGGTACGCCCCGACATCGCCCACTAAATCGTTAACTGGCAGCGCTAATACTCTGCAGCTGAGTCCAGGGAAGAACATCGAAGAGACGCTGACCTCTATCGGCTGCCGTTTGCCCTCAATAAGCATATGAAATCGACCAGCATGTCCGAATGTTTGAATCAGGAGATCAGGCGCCGTGCGCATCTGTGCATCTTCCCCAACGAGGCGAGCTCGTGGCGCCTGGCTCGCCGTAGAAACCCGCGACAACTGGCGATCCGCAATCTCAATGGAGCATTTTCCGGAACACAAAAGGAAATGCTCGGGCAGGCTGCATAAGACAGCGGCATTGTTCGACAGGCAGACGTTGCCGTCGTAGCGAAGGGGGTGTAGGCTGGCCAGCGGTTAAGCATGTAACCCATTGTACTGGCGATGTTGGCAAGTTGCAGTCCACCGACGGCATTTGTCATCAGCATCAAGCCACGGCCGAGTTAGCGTTAAAGCGCGGCTCGCCCACTCGCGGCATAAACGCCGAACGGATTGTGTATCCGCCTCAAGAGGTCGGCGCGATCGGTTGTGACTAAGGCCCTGCCGCTGCCATCTCATCGACCGGATGATGGCAGGCCACGAGCCGTCCCGCTGCTATCTGCTGCAGCAGCGGCGCAACCTTTCGGCAGAGATCGGTTGCGCGCGGGCAGCGGCCGTAGAGTCGGCAGATGTGCGGATCGGGGTCGATCGGACTGCGCGGCTCGCCGGCGAGAGCAATCCGCGTCCGGCGTGCGCCGGGATTGGGCAGCGCCGACAGCAGCGCCTGCGTGTACGGGTGGGCGGGTGCAGCAAAGAGCTGCACTGCCGGACCGCTCTCGATAATCCGACCGAGATACATGACCAGTACCCGATCGCATAGCAGCCGCACCACATTCAGATCGTGGCTGACGAACAGGTAGGAGAGTGCGAGGCGCTGCTTCAACTCGTGGAGAAGCTTAAGAATGACTGTCTGAACCGAAACATCGAGGGCCGAGGTGGGTTCGTCGAGGATTAACAGACGCGGCTCCACAGCGATCGCTCTTGCGATCCCGACGCGCGCCTTTTGGCCGCCGGAAAGCTGGTGTGGAAAGCGGACGAGCAGTTCCGCGGGAAGACCCGTCAGCCGTGCTACTTCTTCGACCCGGACGCGCAGCGCTGCGGCGCGCAGATCGCGCAACCGAATGAGCGGATCAGCAATGGCCCGGGCCGCAGTGAAGCGCGGATTGATGCTGTCGGTCGCCTCTTGAAACACCATTTGAATATCGGCCCGCCACTCGCTACGAGCGAATTTTCGCGCCGGCATCGTCGAGATATCGGCACCGTCGAACCAGATCATGCCCGCCGTCGGATCGATCAGCCGGGCAATAAGTCGCGCCAAGGTTGATTTCCCGCAACCTGATTCGCCCACTAGCCCGATCGTTTCGCCGCGTTCGATGGCAAAGCTGACGCCATCGACCGCGTGCAGCATTGCCGGCTGGGTTCTGCCAAACCGCCCCAGCAGCTTGCGGCCCACCGGATAAAGCTTGCGCAGTCCGTTCACCGAGAGCAGTGCCCGCGGGGTACCGGCAGAGCTGGTCATAGCGGGTGTCGGCACGCGACGCGCCGACCGTCGGCTGTGTCGAGCCGCAAAAGAGGACCGGTGCGGCAATCCGGGGTCACGCGCTCGCAGCGTTCGCTGTAGCGGCAAGCCGGGAGATCGCCGCGCCGCAAATCAGGAATAGTACCCGGGATCGCGGAGAGCCTGTCGAGGCCGGCTCCTTCGCCCGGCGCCGCCGCGATCAGGTTTGCGGTGTAGGGGTGACGCGGCGTCGCGAACAATAGCCGGGTTGGTGCCAGCTCGACCAGGTGGCCGGCATGCATGACCGCAATGCGATTGCAGTATTGCGCCGCGAGTGCGAGGTCGTGGGTAATCAGCAGCATCGCCATGTTCCGGGAGGCAACCAGCTCCGCAATGAGACCCATAATGGCCGCTTGCGTTGTGATATCGAGGCCGGTCGTCGGCTCATCGGCGATCAGCAAAGCCGGCTCGCAGGCCAACGCCATCGCGATCATGACGCGCTGGCACATTCCGCCCGACAATTCGAACGGATAGGCGGCCGCACGGCGCTTTGGGTCGGGAATGCGCACCTTGGCCAGCATTTCGACCCCGAGGCGCTGTGCCTGCGCCGCGGTTACATTGCCGTGCCGTGCCAGGACATCGGCGATCTGCTTCCCGATCGGGCGGATCGGGTTGAGCGCAGTGCGCGGGTTCTGGAAGATGATCGCGAGCTTGCTGCCGCGGACGGCGCCCATCGCCTTTTCCCCGGCGCTCAGCAACTCGCGTCCGTCGAACACGACACGTCCCGAGATGCGCGCCGCGGTATCCAGAATGCCTAGAATAGCATAAGCGGTGACCGACTTGCCTGAGCCGCTCTCGCCTACCAGTGCCATCATCTCGCCGTGTCGCAGATCGAAGCTGACCCCGTCGAGGGCGCGCACCGTACCGCTGCGAGTATGAAATTCGACGAGGAGATCCTCCACCGCCAGCAGCGGCGCCATCCGCGAATCGGGCGGAGGCCAGGCCATCCGGTCAGGTCCGCCGCACCGGGTCGACGATGTCGCGCAATCCGTCGCCGATCAAATTGAAGCAAAACACTGCGGTCATCAGAACAAGGCCAGGAAACAGTGCTACCCACCATTCGCCCGAAACGATATTGCTGGCGCCCTCCGCGACCATGATGCCCCATTCGGCAGTCGGCGGCCGCACGCCGAGGCCGATGAACGAAAGGCCGGCAGCATTCAGGATAGCGTAGCCCAAGGTCAGAGACACCTGTACCGCCATCAGCGGCAGGATGTTGGGAAACAATTGCCCGAGCGCGATCCGAACTTCACCATTGCCGCAAAGCCGTGCTGCTTCGATAAACCCGGCATTACATCTGATGTTGGCCTCGGCGCGGCTGAGCCGCGCGTAGATAGGCAGGTTGATGATCGCGGTCGCGTATATGATATTGGCGACGCTGTTGCCGAGGCCGGCGACGATGCCCATTGCGAGCACGAACAAAGGGAAAGCCATGATCGTGTCGACAATCCGCCCGATGATCCGGTCGGCCCAGCCGCCCCAATATCCACCGATGAGCCCGAGCAATGTGCCGACGCTGAACGCGAGGGCGACGGCAGCGATGGCGATGCCGAGATCCAGGCGGGTCGCGACAACGACGCGCGAGAAAATGTCACGACCAAGTTGATCGGTGCCGAACCAATGCGAAATGGAGGGGGCATTCAGCGCCTGAGCGGTATTACTCGCGAGGGGATCGTAGGGGACGAGTGCTGGACCGAAAGTCGCGAGCAGTGCGAACAGCAGAAACAATGCGAACGCCGCCGCAGTGACGGGGTTCTCGCCGAGCACGTAAAGCGCGTGTCGCAGGTTCCCGTCCAAGGTTCCGGAAATCATGCGTCGAGCCGCACGCGAGGATCAAGCAGACAATAGATCAGGTCGATCATCAGGTTCAGCATCACGTATAAAAGAGCCATCGCCAGCACGAAGCCCTGCACCGGCGCATAGTCGGAAGCGATCAGCGCGTCTACTGCATACGATCCGAGACCGGGCCAGGCGAACACCTTCTCGACCAGCACATTGGCCCCCAGCATGAACGAAAACACCATGCCAAGCGTCGTGATGACTGGCAGCAACGCGTTGCGCAGAGCATAGACGCAGACCACCCGTCGCCGTCCGAGACCGCTGGCGCGGGCGGTGCGGATGAACTCACTGCCCAACGCAGCCAGCATCGAGGCCCTAGTGATTCGGGCCAATGGCGCCAGTGAAAAGATCGCCATCGTCGCTGAGGGCAAGAGCAATTGGCCCAGAGCCGCCCTGAAGGTGACAAAATCGCCGGCGATCAGGCTGTCGACAAGATAAAAGCCGCTATAGTGCGGCGGCGGCGTCGAGAAGGTGTCGAGCCGACCGAGAGGTGCCGGCGCTACGCCCGCGAGGTAATAAAACAGATAAACCAGCAGCAAACCTGTGAAAAAGGTCGGCAGTGATACCCCGGCGGTGGTGATAATGCGGCAGACGTGATCGACCGGCGAACCGGGACGCAACGCCGCTACGATGCCGAGCGGCAGCGCGATCCCCACCGACAGCACCAGGGCCGTCAGTGTCAGTTCAGCCGAGGCCGGCAGTCGCGCCGCCAACTCACTCAGCACTGGCTGTCCCGTCGTGAGCGAGGTGCCGAGATCGCCCCGCGAAAGATGCCGGACATAATCGACAAACTGCGCCGGCAGGCTGCGGTCGAAGCCCATCGCGTGGCGGATCTCGGCGATTGCCTGTTGGGTTGCCGCGGGGCCCGCAAAATAAATCGCCGGATCGCCCGGCAGTGCGCGGGTCAGCAGGAAGGTTACGACAATCACGCCCATTACGCTGGGCAGTGCAATCAACAGTCGACGCAGCACCGGCATATCAGGGCATCATGATCATGATCCACAGTTCCGCGTCGTCCCAGATGCCGTCGCCGGGCCGGTCGTCCTCGGGCGGCATCTCGGGACCTCGCGACTTGCGCCATAGGCTATCGAGAGCGTCGCGCAATCGACGTGGATGAAAGAGTGCACTTGCAACGGGTGCCAGCTTAGCGATCCGGGAACACAAGCCCCGCAGCGGCAAAGCCTGCCCCGGTGTCAGTGCGCCGGCGAATGCCGAGGCCTGATGATTGGCACTCATGCCGATCCTTTCCTCATCCCTTTGCCAGTTGGCGATAGTCCAATTGGCGGTGGAACCAATAGCGGTATCCGCTGATATTTTGTTGCATTGCGACGTCGAGATAGGGCTGGAACACCGGAATACGGGGCGTCTCGGCAAACGCAATCCGGATGCAGCCCTCAATCTCGTCCTCGTATTTTTTGGTGTCCGTCTCGAACCTCGCGGCGTCGATCAGCTTGTCCATCGCCGGGTCCTGGTAGGACATGGTATTGAAGATCGAATTCTGGCCGTGGTAGTTCCAGAAAAAGAAGTATTCGGGGTAATTGAGCCAACCGCCAAAGACATTGGCGCTGAAGGGTAGCGTTTTTTTGGCGAATTCCGCACGCCAATTGGCGCCGGGTATTTTGTTGAGAGCAACCCTGATGCCCATCCGCCCAAGGCTCTCCTGCGTCAACTCGCAGATCGGCTCATTGATCACCGCTGCGCCCATATCGAACGAGAGGGTCGTCTCAAACCCGCTGGGGAAACCCGCTTCGCTCAGAAGCTTCTTGGCTTTGGCGATATCGGTGACGTACGGACTCGGCTGTGGCCAGATGGGCTGAGTGACCTCGCCGGATCCGCCGAACATCGGTTTGCCGCGACGGAACATTGCCGCGTCCATGATCTTCTGGTACGGGATCGCGTAGGCAATCGCCTGGCGTACCTTGAGGTTGTCGAACGGCTTCATCTTGACGTTCATGTCAAAGTACTGAATGGCGTTTTCGATCGGCGTGCCGACGATGTGCAGCTTTCCCCGCTCAGCCAATTCGGAAACATCCTTGGGCGGCAGGTCGACCGAGATGTCGGCATCACCGCGCTGCATCAATGCGCGACGGGTGCCGGCCGAGGGGATGGTTCGCCAGATGACCCGCTCGATCTTTGGCAGCGGCCCGGATTTCCAGCCGTCGAACCGGCGGAAAATGATTTCCTGGCCGGGTGTCCATTTTTCGAGCTGAAAGGCGCCGCCGCCGGCTTCGGCATTCTTCACCCATTCCGTTGCCCAGGGGTCTTTGTCGGTGGCGTGTTTTTTTGCCAGGCCGGAATTGATCACGATCGGCGTCGGCACCACCAGATCGGGCATGGTCAACCGGTCCTTTCGCAGAAAATCGATGCGAAAGGTATGGTCATCGACGATGACGAACTGTTCAGGCCTTTCAAGCGAGGCAGCCTTGAATTGGAAAGTCGCGACGCCGCCGACACTTACCGCGCGATCGAACGACCATTTGACATCGGCAGCAGTGACAGGTGTGCCGTCGTGAAAAGTTGCGTCTTTGCGCAGCTTGAAGGTCACCGACAGATCGTGGAGATCCCACGACTCGGCAAGTTCCGGCTCGAACTTGGTGTAGTCGTAATGATCGTTGCCGTTCTGATCCTTCTTGACCGCGTAGGTCAGCAGGCGGTCGTAACAATTCCACGACATCTCATAACCCGGGCGGTTGGTCCCAACCCCCATAATGTCGAGGTTATTGGGGCCGCTCTCGGACAGCGTCAGCAGCGTGGCGCTACGGCTCTGCGCTGCGGCCGGCCGGATATACGGCGCCGCAAATGCCGTCGCCCCCGTTGCTGTCGCACCCTTCAGAAACGCTCGCCGCTGCATGTCGCCACCGATTTGGTTCGGTACACAGGGAGCAAGTTCCATGCCACTGCCCAATATTCCGGCAGCCGCTATTTGTCATGACGGCCAGATCCACAGGGTGATGGCCGCGACGAGGAGGTTGAGGCCGGAAGCGCGGTGCTGTTGGTTCTCGTAGCTGCGGTCGCGGATTTCGCCGAGCCGATGGATGAAGACGGCACGCGCAAAGCTGTTGCGAGCCTCACTCTTGTTGAGTGCGCGGCCCGTGTCGCAGCCGCAATTCCGGGTCCTCTATCCGATCGAGCAATCGAGCGTGAACAGGACGGGCTCGAGCCGGCCCAACTTCGCAGCGCCGCGGCAACGCCGTTCTGCCGGAAGTAGGAGGCCAGTTGGCGCATAATCAATGACGGAGGCGCCTACCCTCAGGGATTTCTGAGCAATTCAGGTCAAGCAGCCGCGGACACGCCATATTACTGAAATGTGCCCGATCTGCCACGGGAGACCGATCAGAGCTGAGGAATTATCATGGTTCACGCTCCGAACCGGTCGGCGAGTTCAGCAAACCCGTCGACGACGATGTCGGTGGCGGGATTGGGGATCGGATCGTGTGGACCCGCGGGACCCCACTTGTCAGGTCGGCGCACAATGCCCTCCGGTAGCCGACGCCGAGCGCCGCATCGAGATCGAAGTTGTGGCACGCCACATCAGGATCTCGCGCGGCTCGACCGGCGCGCCGATAGCGCTCGCCGATCGCTACCCAAACTATAGTATTTGTGTATTTGTGGCCTTCCCTATCTGCTGGGCAAGGAAGTGGCACGGGCCGATAACCTGGCGCACCGGAACACAGATGCCATTCGTGCCTTGGATGCACAGCAACGCAGCGGTCGCAATCCTCGGCGTGCTCGATTGTCGCATGCTGCACCCGCACCGTCCAGATTTCAGGTTGAGTGTTTTTTACCTTGGCTCTACCGTCCTCATGACCCTCTGCCGGGCTCGCCTCCGGGGGTTCCAAGCGGTTTCGCAATGAAATTGGCGTTTATGTCTCACGCGTTCGAGTTCGGCGACCTGACCGCAGTGGGTGCCTAACGAGTCGCCCGATCCGTGAGGCACAGGCTACGCGGTAATACTGTTTCTCGTGCCCACGGCGCGCTCCCGTCCGCTCCTTTCGAAAAGCCAGTCTTGCTCTGCTCCTTCGTCGCTGAACGTGAGATTTTCCGGATCGACCAGAGCAAGGTTGCTCGGAGAGGTCTCCGCCAGAGGCTTCCAGATGCCCAGGTCAAGCGAGTCAGTCGATTGGAGACCGTGACCCGCTCGCATCCGCGCGGGTCGTCAAGAGCGGCGTAGCGGGCCTGTCCGCCTACCCGCTGGCGCCGCTTCGGTGCGATCCAGGGAGTGGAATCGAACTTCAGCTTGCGAAAGCTGGCCAGAGAGTGAGATTCCACTCGCCGGGGAGAGACTAGGCCTGTGTTCCGTGTCGCTGGGATCCGTCGCGTCCGGCCGTTCACGGCCCACGAAGCGCAGAGTGCAGAGGATTTGTGGTCGAGGTCTATAAAGACAGGGAGCTTCATGTCGCCGTTTTTGAAGGGACTTGGGAGTTTTACCGTTGCTGCCGTGTTGTCGTCAGCCGCCAGCACCCCCAGAAGAATATTCCTCTGGCGATGGCGCAGGACATCGCTAATGCCGCGCTAACCAAATGCGAAAGCATGGGCTTCAAAGTCTCAGTGGTCGTCGTCGACCGCGGCGGGCTGCCCATCGTCATGCTCCGCGGGGACGGCTCTGGTCTGCACACGCCCGAGGGCGCCGACCGCAAGGCCTATACCGCGCGCACGTTTAGCCAGCCTTCGGCGGCCTTCACCAAACGGATGCTAGACAATCCAAATTCTGTCGGCTCAAGACACTACACCCGCGTGCTGGCGTTGCCCGGCGGGCTGCCGATCAAGGCGGGCGACGATGTGGTCGGCGCGGTCGGTGTCTCCGGATCACCCGGTAAGGATGACGTCTGTTCGCAAGCAGGGATCGACAAGGTCGCTGATCAGTTGCACTGATGCTATCTTCGGGCGGTTTGGGCAACGTGAAAAAAGGGGCATGAAGAGACTACGTCCCGCTAGTCGAGCGCAGAAATCCAAGCAGCAATTCGGTAACTTTTTCTGCCTGCTCCTGTTGCACCCAATGCCCGGCGCCGTCCAGCAGGTGGACGCCGGTCATCCGCGTGCAGGCGGTGCCGTTCATTCTTTCGACTGCGCCTGGGCGCTGGTAGACGCCCCAATCGCTGCTACCCGAGATGAAGATCGACGGCACCTCGATGGTCTTGCCGGAATAAAGCTGCAGCTCGGTCTCGAACTTGCCGCTGGTACGCGAGCGATACCAGTTGAGCCCGCCCTGGAACCCGTTGCGCCGGTACTCGCCGGCATAAACCGCGAGCTCCTCATCGGGCAGCCAGTTGCAAGCGGCGATCTCGGCCGGCGACGGCATCTCCTTGGCGACGGCGGTCGGCATGTCGTCGGCAAGATCCATCAAATAATAGGTCGGCATCTTGGCAAGCTCGGTGGCTGTCCAGCCGGTGAGCTTGTGCGGCTTGTTGTCTTTCCAGTCGGCGCTCTTGTGATGGTAGTAGGCGCGCAGAAAATCGTGGACGCCCTGCTTGCAATACCACATTGCGGCATTGGCGGGCCGTGTCGAATACCACCATTGGTAATGCTTGCGCGGCCGCGGCAGCGCCGCCAGCTCCTCGTGAATGGTCGGGCTCTCCGGCACCTGCGGTGCTTTGCCGTCGGTCGCGAACGGCAGGCCCGGCGGCCCCTCGAATGGGGCGCTCATCAGCGCCAACCGGCGGAACACGTCGGGCCGCACGAGTGCGCACCACGCCGCCACCCCGGCGCCAAAATCGTGCCCGACCACCGCCGCCGTCTCACGGTGGCCGAGCGCAGCGACGAGCCCGAGCGCGTCGCGCACCGCGTTCAAATGGCGGAACGGGCGCAGATCGTCGTCGTAATCGGCGCTCCACCCGGTGGTGCGACCGTAAC
>JAFMSA010000506.1 GCA_017353855.1 Alphaproteobacteria bacterium | reverse complement strand
GCCACCCGCACCCACGCCATGGCCGCCGGGACAAGCGCGACGCGGCGGCAACTGCCGCGCTGGGTCGATCATCTGCCGCCCTGCAATGCGGGCTGTCCCGCCGGCGAGAACATCCAGGCCTGGCTCGACCTCGCCCAGGCGGGCAAATACCGCCTAGCCTGGGAGACGCTGGTGCGCGACAACCCGATGCCGGCTGTCCACGGGCGCGTCTGCTACCACCCGTGCGAGACGAGCTGCAATCGCGTCCAGCTCGACACGGCCGTCAGCATCCATGCGGTCGAGCGTTTCCTCGGCGATCGGGCGGCCGCCGAGGGCTGGCCCTATCCGGTTGAGGCGGAGCCGAGCGGCAAGCGGGTGCTTGTCATCGGCGGCGGCCCGAGCGGCCTTTCGGCCGCCTATCATCTCGCGCGTCTCGGCCACATCGTCGAGATTCACGAGGCCGGACCGCTTCCCGGCGGCATGATGCACTTCGGCATCCCGGCGTACCGTCTACCGCGCTCGGACCTGCTGCGCGAGATCGCGCGTATCGAGGCGATGGGCGTCAAGATCGTCACCAACCACAAGGTCGAGGACGTACTTGTCGAGATGACGGCCGGCGGTTTCGATGCGGTCTTCATCGCCATCGGAGCCGGCATTGGCAAGCATGTCGATATTCCCGCTCGCGACGCGGTGCGGGTGCTCGACGCGGTTTCGCTTCTGCATAACGTAACCATCGGCGAGCTGCCGCGACTCGGGCGCCGCGTCATCGTCTATGGCGGCGGCAACACGGCGATGGACGCGGCCCGCACTGTGAAGCGCCTCGGGGTCGAGGAGTCGCTGATCGTTTACAGGCGCGACCGCGCCCATATGCCGGCGCACGCCTTCGAAGCTGACGAGGCGGTCGAGGAAGGCGTCAAGATCAAGTGGCTGACCACGATCAAGGAGATCGTTGGCCCCGAGCTCACCGTCGAGAGGATGGAACTCGACGCAGATGGGCGACCGCAGCCCACGGGACAGTTGGAGGCGCTCACGGCCGATGCGATCGTGCTGGCGCTCGGCCAGGAGACCGACAGCGGCTTTCTCCGTAAGGTGCCGGGCATCGAGTTTACAACGAATGGGGCGGTCAAGGTCGGTCCCGATATGATGACCGGCCATCCCGGGATCTTCGCCGGCGGGGACATGGTGCCGGGCGAGCAATCGGTCACGATCTCGGTCGGCCACGGCAAGCGCGGAGCACGCCACATCGATGCCTGGCTGCAGGGTGTGGGCTACGAGCGGCCGGAGAAGCACCCGCCGGTCACGTTCGACATGCTCGACCTCCCTGTGTTCCTGGAGGCCGCCAGGAGCACCGAGCCGCGACGGCCCGTGGCGGCTCGGACAACCTTCGACGAGGTCGTGCGGGGGCTGAACGAGCCGGAGGCGCGGTTCGAAGCGGGCCGGTGCCTCTCCTGCGGCAACTGCTTCGAATGCGACAACTGTTTCGCGGCCTGTCCGGAGCAGGCGATCCTACGTCTCGGCCGCGGGCGCGGCTATCGGGTCGAGCCCGATTTCTGCACCGGCTGCGGCATCTGCTTCGAACAATGCCCCTGCCACGCAATCGAAATGCAAACCGCACCCATGCCGGCGGGTGCGCCGCTCGGGCCGACCGACGAGCCGCTCGCGCCCCATCGCTTCCGCCTGCGCGCGTGAGCGGCCCGGAAGGAGAAAGTGACATGGAACGAATGACTCTGGACGGCAATGCGGCCGTTGCGCATGTCGCCTATCGCCTCAACGAGGTCTGCATCATCTTCCCGATCACGCCGGCCTCGCCGATGGCCGAGCTCGCCGATGAATGGTCCGCGGAAGGCCGGACCAACCTGTGGGGCGCGGTGCCGATCGTGCAGGAGATGCAGGCGGAAGGCGGCGCCGCGGGTGCGACGCACGGGTCGCTCCAGGCGGGCGCGCTGACCACCACCTTCACTGCCTCGCAAGGCCTGCTCCTGATGATGCCGAACATGTTCAAGATTGCAGGCGAGCTCACGCCCACGGTCTTCCACGTCGCGGCGCGTTCGGTCGCCACCCAGGCGCTCTCGATCTTTGGCGACCATTCCGACGTCATGGCCGTGCGCGGCACCGGATTTGCACTGCTCGGCGCGGGATCGGTGCAAGAGGCCCATGATCTCGCTCTGCTGGCGCAGGCGGCGACGCTCGAATCGCGTGTGCCGTTCCTGCATTTCATGGACGGCTTCCGCACCTCGCACGAGGTCAACACGGTCACGATGCTGTCGGACGCGCAGATCCGGGCGATGATCGATGACGAGCTCGTGCGCGCCCACCGGCGGCGGGCGCTGAGCCCGGAGCGACCCGTGACCCGCGGCACGGCGCACAACCCGGACACCTTCTTCCAGGCCCGCGAGACAGTGAACCCGTTCTACCTGGCAACGCCTGCCATCGTTCAGCGCGCCATGGACCAGTTTGCCAAGCTGACCGGCCGGCACTATCGGCTGTTCCGCTATGATGGCCATGACCAGCCGGAGCGCGTGGTCGTGGTGATGGGCTCGGCCGCCGAGACCCTGCGCGCGACCGTCACCCATTTGATGGCGCGCGGTGAGCGCGTAGGGGTCATCCAGGTTCTGCTCTACCGGCCGTGGTCGGCCAAGGATTTTCTGGACGCGCTGCCGGCGAGCGTGCGCAAGGTCGCGGTGCTCGACCGCACCAAGGAGCCGGGCGCGCCGGCCGAACCGCTCTGTCTCGATGTCGCGCACACGCTGGCTGACGCCGCTGCGCGGGGTGCACGTCAAACGCTGCCCTTGGTGATCGGCGGCCGCTACGGCCTCTCCTCGAAGGATTTCACGCCGGCCATGGCCAAGGCAGTATTCGAGCACCTCAACGCCAATGAGTGCCGCACCGGCTTTACGGTCGGCATCAATGACGACGTCTGCGGGACCAGCCTGCCGGTCGAGGCCGGCTTTGCGATCGAACCCCCGGGAACGACCCGGGCGCTATTCTTCGGCCTTGGTGCGGACGGGACGGTCGGCGCAAACAAGAACAGCGTGAAGATCCTAGCCGAAGACCCGGAGCGTTATGCGCAGGGGTATTTCGTCTATGACAGCCACAAATCCGGCGCGGAGACCATTAGCCATCTGCGCTTCGGCAATACGCCGATCGCGGCGCCCTATTTGCTTTTATCGGCCGACTTCATCGGCGTGCACAAGTTCGAGTTCCTCGACAAGCTGGACGTGCTGCGCCAAGCCCGCGATGGGGCAACCGTCCTCATCAACGCGCCCTACGATCCGACCGAGCTCTGGGACCACCTGCGCCGGCCTGTGCAGCAGCACATTCTGGACAAGCACCTGCGCCTCTTCGTCATCGACGCTAGCGGTGTCGCGCGGCGCCTGGGCCTCGGACCGCGGGTCAACACGATCCTGCAGACCTGCTTCTTGGAGATCAGCGGCGTGCTGCCACGCAAGGAAGGCATCCGCCGTATCCGAGAGTCGATTGAGAAGACTTACGGCGACAAGGGCCGCGCGATCCTCGAGAAGAACTTCGCTGCGGTCGATTCCGCGCTCGATCACCTGCATGAGGTGACCGCCCCCGAGGCTGTAACCTCGACTGAGGAGCTGCATATCTTCGTGCCGCCCGACGCGCCTGACCAGATGAAGCGCATCGCGGCCCTGCAATTCGCCGGCCGAGGTGACGAGATCCCGGTCAGCGCCATTCCCGTGGACGGCAGCTACGCCGGCGGCACGACGCAGTACGAGAAGCGCAATATCGCCTTCGAGGTGCCGGTCTGGAAGCCGGAGCTTTGCATCCAGTGCGGCCAGTGCAGCATCGTCTGCCCGCACAGCATCATCCGCGCTAAGTCCTATGACGGCGCGCTGCTGGCCGGCGCGCCGGAGGGCTTCCTCTCCGCCGCCGTCAACGCACGAGGCTATCCGGACAAGCGTTTCACGCTGCAGATCGCGGTTGAAGACTGCACCGGCTGCGGCCTCTGCGTTGATCACTGTCCGGCCCACGACC
>JAFMSA010000505.1 GCA_017353855.1 Alphaproteobacteria bacterium | reverse complement strand
TCGTCGATGACGACGCGATGGTCGGCGCCGGCACCGTCGCCATGCTCGAGGATCTCGGTCATTCGGCGATCGAGGCGACAACTGCCGCTCGGGCGCTGGAGATCCTGAGTTCCGAGCCGGAGATCGACATCGTCATCACCGATTACGCTATGCCCGGGACGACGGGTAGCGAGTTGGCGACGCAACTCCAACAGATCCGGCCGGGATTGCCTGTCGTGATCGCGACCGGCTATGTGGAGACAGCGGGTGCGGCGAGCGCCTTTCCGCGGCTCAACAAACCCTATCGACTGCACGATCTGGCTGCCGTGATCAGCGATGTATTGCGGCGCAAGCCGCGCGCGGGCCCGTTCGACGGCCGGCGCGGCTCGCTAATCGGTTAACCCTGACGAGCGCGCCTCGGCTGGTAAGGGTTGGCGCCTTTGCGCAGCATCATGCGTATGGGCGTCCCCGGCAGATCAAAATTTTCGCGCAGCGAGTTCACGAGATATCGCCGGTAGGAATCCGCAAGCTCTATCGGTTTGGAGACGAAGAGCGCGAAAGTCGGCGGTCGCGTGTTGACCTGCGTGATATAGCGCAGACTGAGCCGGCGGCCGGCGACCAGAGGAGGCGGATGGCGCTCCAGCGCAGCGGCGAGCCAGCGATTGAGATCGGCCGTCGAGACTCGCCGGTTCCACACTTCGTACGCCTCGACGACTGCCTCCATCATCGAATCGACGCCAAGGCCGCTCAACGCCGATATCGCCACGACCGCGATGCCGTGAAGCTGCGGCAGTGAGGTCGATACGCGCTCGCGCAAGTGCTTCAACAGCTCCGCGGGCTTATCGATCGCATCCCATTTGTTCGCCGCGAGCACCAGAGCACGGCCTTCCTCGGCGACGAGCCGGGCGATTGTCAAATCCTGCCGCTCGAGGGGCTGCAGCGAATCGATGACGAGAATGACAGTTTCGGCGAACCGGATCGCGCGCAGCGCGTCGCCGACGGAGAGTTGCTCGAGCCGGCTGTCGATTTTTGGCTTGCGGCGCAGCCCGGCAGTGTCGATGAGGCGAACCGCGCGATCGCGCCAAACCCAGTCGATCGTGATGGCATCGCGCGTGATCCCGGCTTCCGGCCCGGTAAGAAGGCGCTCTTCGGCGAGCAGCCGATTGACGAGAGTGGACTTGCCGACATTGGGACGGCCGACGATGGCGAGCTGCAGCACCTTCTTCTGCTCGCTCGGCGACAGTTCATGCGCACGGAAAAACGGCGCCAGCCGCTCATAGAGCTCAGCCAGGCCTTCGCCGTGCTCGGCCGACACCGGCACGGGATCGCCGAGGCCCAACCGGTAGGCTTCGCCGATACCCGCAAGTGCGGCACGGCCTTCGGCCTTGTTGGCGACCAGCACGACCGGCTTGCCGGCGTGCCGCAGCCAGCCGGCGAAATGGCGGTCGGCTTCGGTGACCCCCTCGCGGGCATCGATGAGTAGCAGGCCGACATCCGCGTCATCGAGAGCGCGCGCGGTCTGCGCCTGCATGCGGCCCGAGAGCGAGTCCGGCGGCGCCTCTTCCAGGCCGGCGGTGTCGACCAGCCGGAAAACGAGATCGGCGATTCGGCCTTCGCCTTCGCGGCGGTCGCGCGTCACTCCGGGTGTATTGTCGACGAGCGCCAGCCGCCGGCCGACCAGGCGGTTGAACAATGTGGACTTGCCGACATTCGGTCGTCCGAGAATCGCGACCGCGAAGCTCATCGGGGCGGCGCCGCTGCGCCAGGAATTTCGTTATCGATAGGCCGTCAGATTGGCGTCGTCGGTCAACACGTAAAGGGAGTTGTCGGCGATCACCGGCGACAGGTAGCCGCCGGCCGACAGTTCCTCGTGACCGAGCGCCTCGCCGGTATACGGAGAAATCGAGATTGCATCGCCGGCCGAAGAGAGCACGATCAGCCGATCGCTCCCGAGGACCGGGCCGGCCCAGATCATCGGGTCCTCGCGTTTCTTTTCGTTCTGGTAGCTCGGCAGCTTATAAACCCAGCGGACTTTCCCGTCATTCCGGGTCAGGCAGACGAGTTCGTTATCGTTCGAGAGGACATAGAGGTAGTCACCCGCGACCCACGGGCTATGCGTACTGCCGATATCCTGCTCCCAGACGCGCTCTCCCGATCGCAAATCGATCGCTGCGATCCGCCCGCTATGGCTTACCGCAAAGACCCGGCCGCGGTCGAGAATCGGCCGGCCGCGGATATCCGCGAGGCTCGAAACGGCGTTCACGCTGCGCGTATTGGAGAAGTTGTCCGACCAGAGCGGGCGGCCGTTTTCGACCGCCAGCGCATAGAGTTCGCCCGATGAATAGGCGGCGACGACGACTTCGCCGTCGACCGCCGGGCTGGCGTTTCCGAGAAGGCTTGCGGTTTCCGGGATTGCGGTGTGGTTCCACAGGCGGCGGCCGTCGTCGGCGGCGAGTACCAGCAGCTCGTTCTCGATCGTGACGACAAAAACGCGTCCTGCCGAGACTGTCGGAGCGCTGCGCACCGGGGCGGGGACGGCACTCTTCCAGATAACCCGGCCATTCGCCGGATCGAGGCAAAAGACCTGCGCATAACCGGTTGAGGCGTAAAGACGGCCGTTTGCGAAGGCGACCCCCCCTCCAAATGAATTCCCGAGTTCGTCATCCGGCTTGAGATCGACCTGCCAGATCCGCTTTCCCGTCGCGGCATCGAGCGCACTGACCTGCACTCCACCGTCCATCGCATAAACGTGGCCGTTGGCGACAACCGGCTGGGACAACACTCGCGTATACCGGGAAGCCCCCTCGCCGATGTTCGTCGTCCAGGCCTGAGTGAGGTGATTGGGCAAGGAGAGGTGCTGCATTGCGTGGTTGGGATAACCGCCGGCCTGCGGCCAATCCGGGTTGACGACGGGCCGGGGCAATGTGATCGGTATTTTGGCGAGTGCCGGGTCGGGCTCGAGCTGGCGGTCGAGGCTGAGGACGGAGATGCGCTCGCCCGGCAAGGGCTGCTTCGTCTCCGAAAACAGTCCGCACCCGACAAGGCCCGCGGACAGCAGCAGCAGGACAACGAGATGTACCGGGCGGCTGCCTCGGTTGGTGCGCGGGGAGCGGGCCCGGGTGCCGGACTTCATTGACCGCCGCATCATGACGAGGCGAGCGCCGTGGCCATTTCGGCAGCACGGGCGCGCATAGCTTGTGGCACCGTGGGGTCATCGGCGAGGCGCTTGTAAAGCTCGGTGGCGCTGCCCTTGTCCCCGGATTGCAGCCGGGCTAGAGCCGTCAGCTCGAGCGCCGTGGGCCGCCAGGGATTGCCGGCAGCCGTCATCGGCGCGAGACGATCAATCGCCGCGTGCGGATCGCCCTGTGGCATGGAGTACATCACCGACAGCAGCGTCGCCGCGTCACGAAAGACAGGATCGAGCCCGCCCGCACTGGCGATGCGGTCATAGGCTGCAGCGGCAGCTTTGTGATCACCCGACTTGCCCAGCAGCTCGGCTTTCTCAAACAAGGCGAGGGTTGCGTATCCGCCGTTTTCCCGCGCGATCGCGTCGAACACTTTAGCCGCTTCGGCTTCCTTTCCCTCGCGGATTAGCGTCAGGGCGGAGGCATAGCGCGCGGACTGCGCGTGACGCTGGGAGAGCTGGTAATTCCGCCACGCCATGATCCCCCCGGCAATGACGAGCACGAGCGCCGCCAGCGCCAGGATATAACGCCGATAGCGCGACCACAGCTTGAGAAGGTTGTCTCGACGGAGCTCTTCGTCGATCTCGCGGAAAATATCGCTCACAAAAGCCCCGACCGCCCCCCGGGAACGAGAGCAGCATAACCGTTCCGTCGCGAGGACGCAAACCGGACCGAGAGTTTACCCGCGGGGCCGTGTTATCAGATGGCTGGACGCCGTCGCGGAAATCGTGAACACTGGATGACAGCGACAAACGGTGATGGTTGAGCAATGAGCCGGAAAAGTGCGACGGTGGTAGCACTCGGAGATTTTCGG
>JAFMSA010000077.1 GCA_017353855.1 Alphaproteobacteria bacterium | reverse complement strand
TTCCCACGGTCACGCAAAAGATATCGGACCGGCTGCGTCGGCTGCACTCCGAAAACGGGCTGTGAGCATCCCGGGCACCGACTGCTGGCGCCGTGGCGCGAAAATGTTCTGCTTTTTTTTTCAGCCGGCGACCACCGCACGATAAAGGTGCCATGTGGCGTGCCCCAGGACCGGCACCACGATGATCAGGCCGAGAAAAAGCGGTATCGACCCGATGACCAAAGCGGCGGCGACGACCACTCCCCAACCGGCCATCGGGCCGGGATTCGCCAGCACCGCGCGGATCGAGGTCAGCACGGCAGTGTCCACCCCCACCTCCCGGTCGACGAGCAGCGGAAACGACACGACCCCGATCACCAGCGCCAGGACCGCGAACAGGAAACCGACACCCACTCCGACGACAATCATTGTCCAGCCCGCTTGGGTCGTGAACACGTCGCGCAGGAACGAGGCGAGCGACGCCGGCGACTCGGGGCCCAGCGTCGTCAGGTAAATTGCTTCTGCCGCGACGAGCCAAAGCAGAAATATCACCATAAACAGCAGTCCCAGCAGCACGATCGCGCCGAACGAAGGCGAACGCACGACCGCGAGGCCGTCCGCCCAGCCGGCCGCCATACCAACTTCGCGTCGGCGGCTCATTTCATAAAGCCCTACTGCGGCGAGGGGTCCGACGAGCGCAAACCCGGAGGCCAGCGGGAACACCAGCGGCAGCAGGTCATAGCCGAATGCCAACCGCGCCAGAACGAGTCCGGCGATAGGGTAGATCACGCAAAGAAAGATGACGTCGGTCCGATAGGCGGCGAAGTCGTCGAGCCCCTGCAAAAGGATGTCCGGGAGGTCGCGCATCGCGATCCGGCGGATCGCCGGCGGCGGCGAGTGCAGCGTGTCGAGGGTCCTGCGTCCGGCCCGTCCGGCGCTCTCGAAGGCCACAGCCGCAAGCTTGAACTGGTCCACACTCCATTCGACGGGATTTCGGATAGTCATGGCCGTTTACCTCCCGAACCTGACGGCTCGAGGCCGCGGGCCACTCGCGTCGCGGCACGTTCAACGGCCTTCGTTCACGGGAGGCCGCGACCCGCCATTGCTCAATATACGCTCGTTGCCCGATCGCGTCCCCGCAAATCCGCGGATTGGGTTCAGGATGTGAGCGTCGTACGCTCTCAGCGAGCGGACGGATCAAAAGGACACTCCGTCATTGGGTCAGCAACGGGCACGGCACTGCTTGCCCTTAAAGTAAAGTTCGAAGGGAAAGTTAACGTTCGCCACCGCTCTGAGGTGGATCGGGACCGGGTGCAGCCCGACCGGCCCGTCCCCGAATCGATCATGGGCTCGACGGCGAAGTTTTTGCCGAGCGTCTCGCGCAGCCGTCCGGCCTCGGTGTGCGTCGACGCAATTATCGCGGACGTGCCCGCGATAGCCTCGAATTGGCAGTTCAGGTTTCGCTGCGGCGGTTCCTTCCGGGATTGTTGACGCGTTGGATGCCTTTCTTCTACCGTCGGGATCATGGAATGAGGCGGAGGATGTGATGGATGGCGTGGCTCTGAGCGACCTGGACACCCTCGTGGCGCCGCTGAACTTTCTCGTTCCGATGGCGCAAAAGCCGGTCGCTTACAACTACGAGCCTCCCCCGGGGATTCCGGTCAGGACCGGGGAAAGCGAAGCCCATCAGGTGCCGATCCGCGACGCGCGGCCCCTTGCCGGCCAGCTTTCGCTGGACCGGGAGGGCTTTGTGCTGCTGCACCACCGCAGTGCGGTGAAAGACTTCTATGACGAAGATGAAATACGGTCGGCTTATTATCCGGAATGCGAACAGGTCATTAAGGCAGCGACGGGCGCCTCTCGCGTCGTTGCATTCGACCACATTGTGCGCAACGCGGTCATGTCCGCGATCGAGGGCAGCGGCATAAAAATTCCGGCAAAGCGCGTCCATAACGACTACACACTATCGTCGTCGCCGCAGCGCGTGCGCGATCTGATGGGCGAGGAAGCCGAGGATTTGCTCAGGCACCGCTTTGCGATCATCAATTTGTGGCGGCCGATCCGCGGCCCGGTGCTGGAATCGCCGCTGACATTGTGCGACGCGCAGAGCCTCTGCGAAGAAAACCTGATCGCAAGCGACCTCAGATATCCCGATCGGACAGGCGAGACCTATTCGATCACCTACAACCCCAACCAGCGTTACTACTATTTTCCGAAAATGCAACCGGACGAACCGGTGCTGATCCGGTGCTTCGATTCCGGGCTGGAGGGAGCAGCACGGTTTTCCGCTCACACCGGCTTCGACGACCCGACCTCGCCGCCCGACGCGCCGCCGCGCGAGAGCCTCGAGGTGCGCACCCTCGTCTTCTTCCCGCCGCAGGCATAGCCCTCACTCGTCTCCCGCGGAGCTGCGACCCCCGGGTTGATACCCTCTCCCGCAGTGCGGGAGAAGGTGTCCCGTGCGCCGGCGACGCGACACGGGTCAACGTTTCCGATTGCTGCCGGAAGCGGGCGGCGTGATCCGATGCAACTCGGGCAACAGCTCGTCGCTGATCAGGCGCATGCTGGCCAATGCATGGCCAACCGGCATCCCGCTCCAGTGAGTGCGGAAGATCAGGAAATTCGCGCCCGCCTCTTCCCAGCACGCACGCAGCTGCTCGTAGCATTCCTCGGGGCTGCCGATCACAAAGCGGTTGCGCAGCAGCGCCTCGAACGGTTGACGGAACGAGTCGTCGCCCGGCAGCACTTCATCCTGTCCCCAGCTGGCATAGGTCCGATATTTCTCGGCGAGGTAAGGGCCCGCCATCTCGAGCGCCGTCGCCTTGTCCTTGGCGCAATAGATCTCGCGTGCGTAGGGCAGCTCCTGCGGAAACGGCTTGCCGAGACGCGCGAGCTCGGCGCGGTACAGACTCAGCTGACGTGTGATTTCGGGTATCGTCGCATGGGGGTTGATGAACCAGCTGTCGCCGAGGCGGGCGGCGCGCCGCACCGCCCGGTCATTATTGGCGGCAAACCAGATCGGCGGATGGGGTTGCTGGATCGGACGGCAGGTCAGCCTCACGTTGTCCAGCTTGCAGATGTCGTTCTCAAAGCTGACATGGTCCTCGGTCCACAGGCGCTTGACGGTTTCGAGGCACTGCTCGAACCGGCGCACCCGCTGGCCACGCGGCACTGCAAAAGCGTCGAACTCGACCTCGCGATAGCCAAGCCCGACCCCGAACACGAAATTGCCGCGCCAGATCGCGTCGAGCGAGGCGATGCATTCGGCAACCTCGACCGGATTGTGCAACGTGGTCAGCAACACGCCGGCAATTCCCGTCATCTCCCCCGCCTCGGCGGCGAGCCGTGCCAGAAACGGGACGAGCTGGAGCTGGCGCACCCCTTCGCTCAAGTAGTGCTGGCCGGTTGCAACGGCGTCCCACCCGCGGTCCCGCGCCAGCCGCGCCATCGCGTATTGGCCTTCCAGTGCCGCGATCATGTCGCTCTGCGGCGGGTGCTGACAGGTGAGGAAAATCCCGACCTTCATAAGATCACCTCCAAGTGCTCAGGTTGCGTCGCCGGGCGCGGTCGTAGAGCATCGCCGAGAGCCAGGCAAGGCGGGCCGCGTATCGGATCGTTCGCGGGAAGCGGCAACCCGGCGGTGCCAGTCCCGATCCTTCGCCGCCGGCCCCGTTTTCGCGTGAGCGACGGACGGTTTCGTGAACAGGCAATGGAGAAAAGGGACATGGAGAGTTTTGTTGCGAGCGATGGCGTACGGCTCGGCTATTGCATCGACGACTTCGCCGACCCGTGGAAACCGGCACCGATTTTGCTGCTGCTGCACGCAGCGATGGGCAGTTCACGCCGCTATTATGCCTGGATCCCGCCGCTCAGCCGGCACTATCGGGTTGTGCGAATGGATCTGCGCGGCCACGGAAGTTCGGAAATTCCGCCTGCCGACCGCGAGCTGACGCTTGAGCGGCTGGTCGCGGACGTCATCGAGTTGATGAACCATATCGGCTGCGCGCGCGCCCACATAGTCGGCAATTCGGCCGGCGGCTATCTGGGCCAGCAGCTCGCGATGAAGCACAGTGAACGTGTGCGCAGCCTGATGCTGTTCGGCTCCACGCCGGGGCTCAAAAACAGCCAGGCCCCGAGCTGGATCCCGCAGATCCGGGCGAAGGGCCTGCGCGCCTTTCTTGCAGAGACGATCGCCGAGCGGTTGCCGCTCGACGAGGTGGATCCCGGTCTCGTCGAGTGGTTTCTCGACGAGGCCGCCAAAAACGATCCGGCCTATATCGGCAAATTCGTATTGCTGATGGCGGGCTACGACTGGCAAGACGAGCTGCACCGGATCGGTTGTCCGACCCTCGTCGTTGTGCCGGGCGCCGAGCCGATCGGCTCGACCGCCAATTACGAGCCGTTCCGACGAAATCTGAGGGATGTTGAGATGCGCGTCTATGAAGGAGCGCCGCACAACGTCTGCGACGCTTTCCCCGGCCGCTGCGCGTGCGATGTCCTCGATTTTCTCACCCGCCGCTTCGGCCTCGGCGTGTGATCGCTGATCACTCCACCGTGACCGATTTTGCCAGATTACGGGGTTTATCGATATCGCAGCTACGCTGCAACGCCACGTGGTAGGCCAGCAGCTGCAGCGGAATATTGAGGAGCAGCGGGTCGAGTTCCGGCTCCGAGGTGGGTACATCGAACGCGCCTTCGACCCCTGCCGGCGGCTCCCCGGGATGGGTCACGACGAAGACCGGCCCCTGTCTGGCGCGAATCTCCTCGATTGTCGAGACGTTCTTATGAAACAGATCATCGCGCGGAAGCACGACGATTGTCGGGGTCTCCGGCGTGATCAACGCGAGCGGTCCGTGCTTGAGCTCGGCCGCGGAGCAGGCTTCGGCGTGCAGATAGCTGACCTCTTTAAGTTTGAGCGCGCCCTCCATCGCCACCGCGTGTCCAGCCGAGCGGCCGACAAAGAACACATGCTCGCCGCCGATGAATTTCTCGGCCAGCCGGACGATCTCCGCTTCGCGCGCAATTATCCTCTCGATCTGCTCGGGCAGTGCGGCCAGCGCGTCAAGAAGCCGGCCGCCATGGGCTGTCGAAAGGTCGCGGATCCGGCCGAGTTGAATTGCAAAAAGCGCGAACGCGACGGACGTGCACGTGAACGTCTTAGTCGACACGACGGCGACCTCCGGGCCTGCATGCAGGTAGATGCCCCGGCCGCACTCCCGCCCGATCGTGCTGCCGACCACATTGACAATCCCCAGCACGCGCCCGCCCTTACGCTTGATCTCCTGCACTGCCGCCAGGGTGTCGAACGTCTCGCCTGATTGGCTGACGGCGATGTAGAGCGTATCGCGCTCGACGACGGGGTTGCGGTAGCGGAATTCGGATGCCGGTTCGGCATGGGCGGGCACTCGCGCCAGTTGCTCGATCAGATGCGCGCCGACACAGCCGGCGATGTAGGCGGAGCCGCAGCCGAGGATCTTGATCCGGCGTATCTCCAACAGCTCGTGCGCGGCCAATTCGATGCCGCCCAGATGCGTGGTCTGAAAACGGAGTTCGAGCCTGCCGCTCAGCGTGCGCCTGACCGCTTCGGGCTGCTCGGCGATTTCCTTTTTCATGAAGTGCGGGAAATCGCCTTTGTCGAAGGCTTCGTTTGTCCAGCTGATTGTCGACGGGGTCTTGACGGTCGCTCCGCCGTCCAGTGTCGAGGTCTCGAACCCGTCGGCACGCACGAGCGCCATCTCGCCGTCGTCGAGATAGACGACATTGCGGGTATGGCGCACCAGTGCCGCCGGGTCGGACGCGAGGAACATCTCGCGCTCGCCGATTCCCAGCACAACGGGGCTGCCATTGCGCGCGACGACAATCGCGTCGGGCCGCGCCGCATCGAGCACCGCGAGGCCATAAGTGCCCGTGACCATTCGCAATGCGGCACGCACCGCCGCATCGAGCGCAGCTTCGGGCATAGCGGCAATCAGGTGAGCCAGTATTTCGGTATCGGTGTCGGAGCGAAAACACACCCCTGCGGCCTCGAGGCGTGCCCGCAGCGCCGAGGCGTTTTCGATGATGCCGTTGTGGATGACCGCAATACGGCTCCCGGCATCGCAGTGCGGGTGGGCATTGCGATCACTCGGCTCGCCATGCGTGGCCCAGCGCGTATGCGCAATGCCGGCAGAGCCGCGCAAACGCTGCGGCAGCAGTTTTTCGAGCTCACGGACACGGCCTTTGCATTTGGCGAGGCGGAGCCCGCCTGCGCGGTCCACAACTGCAATACCGGCAGAATCGTAGCCGCGATACTCGAGCCGGTGCAGTCCCTCCATGAGGATCGGCGCCGCGTCCCGCTTGCCGATATACCCGACGATGCCGCACATTCTTTGGGCTCCTCAAAGCTTTCGATTCAGCGCGCTCACGATGGCGGGACCTTCAGGAAGTGTCCTTTGCATACTGCTCAACCGTAGATCATTCGCCGGATTTGCCGCTCGGTGTAGGCGGGTGCCCGAAATCGCCAGCGCCGCAATTCGGCTGCCAGACGCGCGAAAATCTCGCCGTTCGGCAGGCCTTCGCCCTGCAGCAGCCGATGCCTCCGGCACACGAACTCCTGCGGCCGCTCGTCGAGGAAGGACAGCACCTCGTCGACGAGCCGCGCTGCCTCGGGCCGGTTCAACCGGCTCGTGCGCGCCAGGTAAGTCACGAGATCGTCGAACTCGTCAGGCTCCGACATGACCCCAACCTCCGGGACTGGAGACAAGACGGCAAGAGTTTTGCCCGATTTCAGGCAAAACAGCCATCATCTGCAGCTAGGGATTTTCGGCGGGCCGAATCCGACCGTTCGATCAGTGAGGCTCAGCTTACCGCGTTGGCCGGCGCACTCCCGGCCAGCACCGCGTCGATGCCGTCCAACGCCAGGAAGCCCATAGCGTTGCGGGTCTCGAGCGTGGCGCTGCCGAGATGCGGCAGCAGAACCACATTCTGTAATTGGAGATAACCAGGGTTTATTGCCGGCTCCCCGTCATAGACATCGAGCCCGGCACAGCTCACCTGACCGCTCCGCAGCGCCGCGATCAATGCCGCGTCATCGACCAAACTGCCCCGCGCCGCGTTCACGACAACCGCGCCCTGTGGCAGCAGCGCGATGCGCCGCGCGTCGAGCCAGTGGCGGGTGGGGTCCCCGCCCGGGGCGTGGAGCGAGAGCATGTCGCATTGCGGCAGAAAGCTTTCATCGGCCGCGTGATAGACTGCATCCTGCTCGAGCTCGGCAGGCAGACGCGCTTGGTCGCGGTAATGCACCTGCATATCGAAAGCGCGCGCCATCCTTGCCACCTCGCGGCCAATGCGGCCCATGCCAAAAATTCCCAGGCGCTTGCCCGAGACCTGGATACCCAGCAGCTGTGTGGGCGCCCATCCCTGCCATTGGCCCGAGCGGGTCAACCGCTCGCCTTCACCGGCGCGGCGCGCCGCGGCCAGAAGCAGGAGCATTGCGGTCTCGGCGGTCGCCACCGAGAGCACCCCCGGGGTGTTGCATACGACGATGCCGCGAGCCGTCGCCGCATCGACCGCCACGTGATCGTAGCCGACACTGAATGTCGCGATGACCCGCACCGTGTCTGGCAGTGCTGCAATGGTTTCGGCGTCGAGCTGCTCGGCGGGACAGCACAGGATCGCGGCTGCTCCCTGCGCCAAACGGACGATATCCGCCGCGGTACGCGGGGCATCCTCAGGGTTCAGCCGCGCATCATAGTCGCGAACGGCGCGCGCCTCGACGGCCGGCGGCACCCGGCGGGTGATCAACAGTGTGGGCCTATCCATCGCTATCCCACACCGGGCGGCCGGCGCTCGTGCCAATCGGTTGCCTGCTGATAGGCCCAGCCGATCCGCAATGCCGTTGCCTCGTCGTAGCCACGAGCGATGACCTGCAGCGAGAGCGGTAAGCCGGTTGCGGTGAACCCGTTCGGCAATGCCAGCGCGCAGAGGTCGAGGGCATTGACAAAGCGCGTAAAGTGCGCGGGTGTCGAGGTCTGATCGATCCGCTCGACCGGGATGGCGGCGGTTTGCGTGGTCGGGGTCAGCAGCGCATCGATATCGGCGAGCATTTCCGCAAATTGTCGTTTTGCCTGGTCGCGTTCGCTGAGAGCCCGCAAGTAGTCTCGCGCCGAGACACCTCTGCCGGAGGCGATACGCGGCCGCACGGCATCGTCGACCGGCAAGCTCATGTCGTCGACGAGATGGCCGAGCAGGAAATACGCCTCGGCGCCGATGATGCGACCGGTGAGGCCGGTGAAATCGGCAAACCGCCACGGCAGGGCCACGCTTACGATCTCGGCGCCGAGCTCCGCCAAGGTTTCGAGCGCGGCATCATAGGCGGCGAGCATATCCGCAGCGACGCCCTCGCGTTCCGCGTCGGGCATGCGGGCAATCCGCAGCCCGCGCACGCCTCGCCTCAGCATTGGCGCGGGATCACTCGAGGGGATGCCGCGGGTTCGCGGATCGAGCGCGTCCGGACCTTGCATCGCATTATAAAGCAGGCAGGCGTCCATTACCGAGCGGGCCATCGGGCCGGGAGTATCGAGGGTTGGTGCCAGCGGCAGGATCCCGTGGGTACTGACCCGGCCGATCGTGGTCTTCAGGCCGGTCAAGCCGCACCAGGATGCCGGCAGCCGCACCGAGCCCCCGGTGTCGGTACCGATAGCCCACGGCGCGAAACCCGCGGCGACCGCCACTCCCGACCCGCTGCTGGAACCGCCGGGAGTGCGCGCGAGGGAGGGGTCCCACGGGTTCCATGGCGTTCCGCGGTGCTGGTTGGTGCCCCATCCGCCCATCGCGAACTCGACCGTGTGCGTCTTGCCGATCACGATCAGCCCCGCGGCGATCAGCCGCCTCGCGAGCGTCGCGGTAGAGGTGGAGCGCCTGTCGTGCCAGATCTGCGAGCCGCCGGTCGTGACACGCCCTTCGATCTCGATCAAATCCTTGAGCGCGATCGGGATCCCGTGCAGCGGACCGATGCGATGTCCGGAGCGGATCGCGTTGTGTGCCGCCTCCGCGGCAAGTCGGGCTTCCTTGTCATAGACCTCGACAAAGGCGTGAAGCTTGCTGTCCGCGGCCTCGATCCGCCCCAGCGCGGCGTCGACGACGTCGACGGGCGAGAGGCGGCCAGCGGCAATCTCGGCCGAGATTATGTGGGCCGGCAACAAAGCCGGATTGGTGTTGAGCGGCGGCATCAGCTCCCCTCCTGGACCGGCGGTCGGGCCACCATAGGCCCGTTTGCGCTGCGCCTGTCAATGCACGGTGAGATGAATGAGACTGTCCCGGCGCCGGGATCCGGCAAACGTGCCGCGAGCGGCAAAGTCGGACCGGAATGCCGCTCTTGGCGCGCCGCTTAAGTTCAAACCAGGGGCTTGCGCGGCGCACTCTGGTCAGCGGAGCCCGGGTCCGACCCGGAACGAGCTTCGGCGATGACCTCGGCCAGGGCCGCATGGTTGCGCGGCGCCATCAGGTGAACGCCGCGCACTCCCGGCACTTCCGCGAGCTCGCGCATGAGCTCGATGCAGATGCGCTTTCCTTCCCTCTTGGGATCGGCCGATCGCCCCAGCCGGTCGATAATCGGGCCCGGGATGAGGGCACCCGGAAGATGGTCGCGGATCCACAAAGCCGATCGGGCCGAGGCCAGCGGAACGACCCCGATCAGCACGAACACGCGCTCGGTAATGCCCTCCTCAGCCAGCCGCCTTAAATAGCGGCGGGCAATCCCGCCATCCATGCAGAACTGCGTTTGTACGAACTGTGCGCCGGCAGCAATCTTGTTCTGCAGTGAAACCGGACTCCAGCCGGCCGGCGGGTCCAGCGGCACATCCGCCACTCCGATAAAGAAATCGGCGCGACCGGCGACGGTGCGGCCGGAAGGCAATTCGCTGCGATCGCGGATCCCGACAGTCGTCTCGATCAGCGCGCGAGAATCAAGGTCGAACACCGGCTTAGCATTCGGCTGGTCGCCGGCACCGGGATTGTCTCCGGTCAAAAGCAGAAGGTTGCGGATGCCCAGCGCCGCCGCACCGAGAAGATCGCCCTGCAGGGCAATACGATTGCGGTCCCGGCAGGTGAACTGGAGAACCGGCTCGATCCCGTGCTGAACGAGGATCGCGGCGGCGGCCAACGCGCTCAAATGAACATTTGCGCTTGCGCTATCCGTTATATTGACCGCGTCGGCCAGGTGAGCCAGCGGCATCGCCCTGGCCAGCAGATGTTCGGGATCGCTCGACACAGGGGGGGAGATTTCGGCCGTGATCACAAAGCGGCCGGCCCGCAGCCGGGCTTCGAACCCCCGGGGCCCGGCGGGCATCATCCGAGCCTCCGCTTGCGCGAAATCACGAACGATTCGTCCCAAAACCACAGGCCCCCATGCTCCTGCAGCACATCGCGGGTGGCGTCCAGATAGGTGCTGTCGGCGAGTGCCGCAGACAGCCGCTGATCGTCGATCTGTGCCACATAAACCGCGGCGTTCCAGGCGGCAAACAACGTCGAGGTGCCGATTGTGTCGCTGATCTCGTTGGGCAGCGTATGCATCTCGTAGCGGAACAGCGAGCGTGCGTCGGGATAGGCGGTGAAGTTAAAGTCGCGGCTGGCGCCGCCGAGCTCGATCTTGGTTGTTCGCAGCAACTGTTGTCGGTCGCTGTGGAACGGGTCTTCGCTCGGCCAGATCTTGCGGATAATTTCGAGTCCCGGGTCGTTCCCGTGGGAGTGGATGACGATCAGCCGGCCGCCGGGCGCCAGGGCCTTTGTCAGCGGCGCAAGTATCCGCCTGGCCTTGAATTCGACAGATGCACGGGCACGATAGGGCTGCGAGGCGATGACCAGGTCGTAATCCGCAATGGCTGCGCCGCGTCTGGGACGCACCTGGTCAAGCAGAAATTTATGATCGTCACGATAGAGGACGAGCACGACCGGCCGGTCGTAAACCGGGTTGCCGCTGTTCGAACTGATCCGGGCGCGCCAATGTTCGGACAGAAACGATTGCAGGTTGGTGATCTGCTGCTCGAATTCGTGTGCCGTCGTGCCGGCCAAAGCGATCTCGTGCCACATCAGTCCGGTCGCGGCGGTCATCGAGTTAGGTACCAGCCAGGGCGCCTCGGAGTAGTGCATGTTCGTCATGACGAGAACGGTGGCCGGATGCTCAAAAAGGCGGTCCGGCATCTTGTCGAGCACAAGGCGGACGTCCTCGAGGCTGATCTCCTTGCCGACGATATAGCTTGGCACAGTGGGAAAGCGCTGGTGCATCGCACGCATCACGCGCGTCAGCACCGTGCCGTCCCCGACCCCCGCGTCGAACACCCGAAGGGCAGGGGGTCGCGGATAAATATTGCCGAGCTCCATCGCGACACGCTGCGCGATGACCCATTTCTCACTGCAGGTATTGACGAACAGCAGGTACTTCTGACGATTGTCGAAAAAACGGAAGACCGGCTCGCCGGTTGCGAACGGCAGCGTGCTTGTTGCAGCGATCCGGGTATTCACTGCCGCCGCGACTCCGGGTTCAAGGCTCGAGGAAGCGGTTGAG
>JAFMSA010000504.1 GCA_017353855.1 Alphaproteobacteria bacterium | reverse complement strand
CGGGAGCCTGGTGATCGTCGGCAAGAGTGGATCGGGTACGCCGGCCGGCCCGCTCTCCATTCTTCGCCTGATCCCAAACCCTCCCGACCCAATGGCCGGAGGCGACACCCGCTTCGGCGTCCGCCAGACTACCGAGATGATCGAGGAACACCCCCGGATTGACCGAACCGCGCGCGAAGCGCGCCGCTAAATTGTCTCATCCAACCAAGACTTGCCGATGATCTGCGATAGATGACAGGAAGGGATACAGCTATTTCGATTTCCCGTCGTCCCGGCAACGGCCGGGACGCACCGCGAGGGTGGGCACCGGCCCTCGCCGGTGCGATGCTAGCGGCGACAGCGCTTGTCTCCGTCTGCCTCACTGCGTTTGCTGACGACGAGCCAAAACGCGGCGGCACGCTCACCTACATGATCCCGGCTGACGCACCGCCGAGCTTTGACGCTCACCGCGAGGAGACCTATGCCACGATCCACTCGGCCGCGCCGTTCTACAGCGTCTTGATCCGGGCCAACCCCGATGACCCGGGCAAGACCGACGATCTCGTCTGCGATCTCTGCACCGCGATGCCGAAGCCGACCGACGACGGCAGGACTTACACCTTCAGGATCCGCGAAGGGGTCAAATTCACGGACGGTTCGCCACTGACGGCGGAGGATGTCGCGGCGAGCTGGAATGAGATCATCTTCCCGCCACAGGGTGTCATCAGCGCCCGGCAGAGCAATTTCGTCATGGTCGACAAGGTCGAGGCGACCGACCCGTTGACGGTGGTCTTTCGTCTAAAGTTCGCCACCGACGCTTTTCTGCCGGCATTGGCCGACCCCTACGCCTGGATCTATAAAAAGCAGATCCTCGACAAAGATCCGCACTGGTACGAGAAGAACATTCTCGGCTCCGGACCGTTTAAATTCGTCTCCTACGATACCGGCCAATCGATCAAGGGCGAGCGCAACCCCACCTACTTCCGCAAGGACCTTCCTTATCTTGACGGGTTCACGGGCATCTACGCCGACAAGCAGGCGATCCGCGTCGAGGCGATCCGCTCCGACCGAGCGGCGATCGAATTTCGCGGCTTTCCGCCCTCCACTGTCGACGAGCTGAAGAAGGCTCTCGGCGACAAAATTAGCGTACAGACCAGCGACTGGAACTGCGGTGGGGTGATAACCCCAAACCACCAGCGTAAGCCGTTTGACGACGTCCGCGTGCGGCGCGCCCTGACCTTAGCAATCGACCGCTGGGGTAGCGCGCCAGGGCTGTCCAAAATCGCGATCGTTCATACAGTCGGCGGCCTGACATTCCCAGACTCGCCGCTTGCCCCGACAAAGGAGGAGCTGCAGCAGATTGCCGGCTATTGGCCCGACATCGAAAAGTCGCGAGCTGAGGCGCGGCGCTTGCTTAAAGAGGCCGGAGCCGAAGGGCTCCACTTCGAACTGCTGAACCGCAACGTCGATCAACCCTACAAATACTATGGGATCTGGGTCGTCGACCAGTGGAGCAAGATCGGACTGCACGTCACCCAGCGGGTGTTGCCGACCGGACCGTGGTTCGAGGCGCTGCGCGCCGGCAATTTCGATGTCGCCACAGAGGGCAACTGCCAGAACGTCGTCAATCCGCTTGCCGATGTCGGCAAATACCTGCCGCATTCGGTTTCTGACTCGAACTACGGGAAGTTTGACGATCCGAAGGAAGTCGAGATGTACGACAGGCAGCTGCGCGAACTCGACAAGGCTAAACAGCGAGCCGATTTGCTTGAGTTCAACAAATACGTACTCGGCGAGCAGGCACATGCGATCTACCTGCTGTGGTGGCAGCGGCTCGTGCCGTACCGCTCCTATGTCAAGGGCTGGAAGATCGGCCCCAGTCATTACGTCAATCAGGATCTGGCGACGATCTGGCTTGACAAATAGCGTCATGAGCGTGGCCGCGGTCGATATCAAACTGTCGCTCGAAGGTCAGGAGACTACAGAGCACCGAGGGAATTATCCTTATGTGCCGCAGAACAGCTTGCGTCGTCCCCGACCCGCCCACGAGTTGGCCGGGGCCCAGCTGGACGCTCACCCTCGCCCTGGCTCGCTGGTCCAGAACCCGCTGCGCGGTGATATGGCCCGGCCGGCGGCCCTCCACACCGAGCCCACGTCATGCGCTGCTGCTTGCTGAGGCAGTCGCGGCTCGTTTTCTCGTTGGCGCGGTTTGACCCGTTGTTCGCCCGTTCACATGATGATTATCAGAACATTTACTATACAGGCACCCAAACCGGCACGGATGGGCCGAAGCTTCCCACGAAATGGGCGATAACCCAGCGCCTGGTGTTCATCGAAGCGAGGCTATACTGGGCTGGCCGGGCCAACCGCACTGATTTAATTCATCAATTCGGCATTCAAACGGCGGCGGCGTCAGGACCTGACCCTCTAGCAGGAGCTCGCTCCGGCCAATATCGTTTACGACAAAAATCGTAAGAGCTATCGGGCACCCGACCGATTCGCACCGCTGCTGCTCAAGATCGATGCGGACCAAATGTTCGCGCACCTGACGCTTAGCCGTCGGTCGCACGCGCTGAACTCTGCGCCGCCGCTACTTATCGTCCCCGAACATTCGGAAGTCGTTGCGGGCCAAGACGTCCGCTCTCGGTATAGTAGCGGTGCAGCAGGATCGCGATTGCTGCCAGGCCCGCGAGCGACAGCAGAATGCTGGCGCCCAGCGGAAAGCCAAATTCGGTTGTGGTCGCAGCGACCAGAAGGCCGCCGGTACCGCCGACATCCCACCCGCCCTCGGTAGCCACGTGGAAGCGCAAGGTACAGGGCGACTGCTTGGCCATCGTGTAAAGCGCCGTCATCACGGTCGGGATGTAAACGCAAGCGCCGAGCGCTCCCAGCGCGTTCGCCAGCACCGCCAGCGCGGGATGGCCGGTCGCGATCGCGCGCAGCACGACGATTGTCCCAATAGCGAAAACCGCCAGCCAAACTGCGCGCCTGCCATGCCCGGCATCGATATGCCGCCCGAGAGTCAATCCGCCGATCGCGCCGATCAACGCGGCAAAAGCGAGCGCCCCACCATAAGCCAGAAAACTCTCGCCGAGAGATAAGAACAGCGCGAGCTGCCAAGCGAACCAAAGCCCAACCGCGAGCCAGCCGTCGGCCATGAACACCAGCGTTCCCGGAAGCGCCGCCTTAAAGGCGCCCGAAACGTGCTGCGCTACGCCAACCTTGGGCGTGCCGAGAAGCGGCAGAGCCGCTAGCGCCGTGATGATCGATGTCGCGCCAAACGCCGCGCGTGGGCCGAAAGCGACGAGCAGCCAACCGGCGAACACCGGACTGATGATGCCGACGATGGCGGCGATCGCCTCGCGTGCTCCGATCTGTTGACCGCGAAACTCATTGTCGCCAAGCGCCGCGAAATAGGCGTGGTACGCGGTCCAGTACAACATGTCGCCGGCCGCTGCGACGGCGATCAACGCCAGCAGGACGACGCCGATGCCACGCACCTCCGCCACGATCGGGTATTGCAAGGCGCTGAGCAGCGTCCCGGCAACCAGTGTCGCGCGCAACCCCCAACGTGCGGCAAGGGGGACAACCAGGGGCCGAAGGGCAAAGCGACCGACCAGGATCAGCGCAAGTGAAAACAGAACGGCTGGCGCCTCAAGGCCGGCCCTCAATAGATATACCAAGAAGAACGCGCCGCCGCCATATAGTGTGATGCAATGGAGGCCGTAGTGCAGGTTGAGGAGATTGACGGCGCTATTGCGAAAGAATGCCATGGAAAATGCCAACGATTGAATGAATAGGATCGATGGTCGCACGGGCCGGCGCGGCCTGTGCTTCCCAACAACAATTCGGATCAGTCGATCCCATGACGGCAAATCCTTTCGCCGAACGATATGTAGAGACGTCGAGTTCATCGATCGCCTGTGGCGATCGCTCAAGCACGAAGACATCTACCTGAAAGGCTACGCCGGCGGGCACGAGGCCAAGGCTGCGATTGCCGGATGGT
>JAFMSA010000503.1 GCA_017353855.1 Alphaproteobacteria bacterium | reverse complement strand
GCAAGCGCTGCGCCGAGACGTTGTTCTTCGACTATTTCCGCCAGCACAATCTGAAGATCCGCGTTGCCCGCATCTTCAACACCTACGGGCCCCGCATGCACCCCAATGACGGGCGCGTCGTTTCCAACTTCATCGTGCAGGCGCTCAGGGGTGCGCCGATCACGCTCTATGGCGACGGCAGCCAGACCCGCGCCTTCTGCTTTGTCGACGATCTGATCGACGGATTTGTCAAATTGATGGCGGCCGAGGACGACATCACCGGCCCCATCAACCTCGGCAACCCGGTCGAGACCTCGGTGGCCGAGCTCGCCGAGCTGGTCATCGACATGACCGGGTCATCCTCCGTCATCACTCGCCACCCGCTACCGGTCGACGACCCGGTGCAGCGCTGCCCCGACATCACCCAGGCCCGCGCCGTGCTCGGCTGGCAACCCGTCACCGACCTCAAAACAGGCCTCGCCCGCACGATCGAGTATTTCGACAAGCTGCTCGCCGACAGACGGCAGCTTGAACCGGAGTCAATCCGTTAGCGGCCTCATGAAGATCCTGATCTTTGGCGCCGGCGGCCAAATTGGCCATGAGGTTTGTCGCGCCGCTTGGCCAAGCTCGTACGAAGTGCTGCCTCTCGACAGGAGCGCGGGCGACGTTACTCACCCGGCCGCTCTTAGCGCACTCATTGCGAGCCGAAGGCCGGATCTGGTGATCAATCTTGCAGCCTATACGGCAGTCGACCGCGCGGAAAGCGAACCCGAAGCGGCCTGGGCCGCCAACTGCGCCGGAGCCGCTCACCTGGCGGCGACCTGTGAGGAGAACTCCGCCCCGCTCATTCACCTGTCGACGGATTACGTCTTCGACGGCCGTAAACGGGGCTCCTACACCGAAGACGAACCGGTCAATCCCCTCTGTGTCTATGGATGCAGCAAGGAAGCCGGTGAGCGCGCCGTGCGCGCCGCTGCGCTTTGCCATATCATCATTCGCACCTCATGGGTGTACGGCGTGCACGGAAATAATTTTGTCAAAACAATGCTGCGCCTGGCGGGTGAACGGCAAATCTTGCGCGTCGTCGCTGATCAACAGGGATGCCCCACCGCCGCCGCTGACATCGCTTCGGCGCTCACGATGATCGCCAGGCAAATCGACCAAGGCACAGCCCGGTGGGGCACTTTCCACTTCGCAGGCGCCGGCGACACCAGCTGGCACGGATTTGCCGAGGAGATCCTCGATCTGGAGTCCCGCTTCGGGGCGAGGCCGAGCGGATCGAGACCGCAAATCGAGCCCGTCACGACCGCCCAATATCCCACACCGGCACGGCGGCCGATGAATTCGGTGCTCGATTGCCGAAAAATTGCCGAGGCATACGGCGTATCTGCGCCGCCCTGGAGGACGAGCCTCGCAGCGGTGGTCCGAGAGCTGATCGATCAGAAACGTCCCCGCTAGCTGCTGCCGCTGGCCCCTGATCGAGAAATCAGCCTAGCATTTCAGCCATTCCGGCGGCGCGGATCTTCAGGCTGGTACGGCGCCATCTCCTCCACCGCAGCGCGAAGCTCAGCGCCTGCCGCGGCTTCGAGTATCCGCGCGGCAATCGGAAAACCTTCCTGCCCCCAGCCTTGGGCCTGCGCGCGGCTCAGCACGTCATGCGCGAGCAAGCCGAGATGCGCCGGCGCTGCGACCTCACGTGCCAGGTCGCAAGCCAGATGCAGGTCCTTGGCAACGATGTCGAGCGTGCCCCCGGCGGCGAACGAGCCGGGCAACACGGAGCGCGGGATGTTGTCGAAGGTCCGGCTGGCGCCGGCGCTGAACGGAACGATCCGCGCGAGGGTGCCGAGATCGATCCCCGCCTTGGCGCCGATCAGCATGCCTTCGACCGCGGCGATGAAGTTGGTGTAGCCGAGATATTGAGTGACCAGCTTTGCCGCGCAGCCTGACCCGGCGCCGCCGACATAAAAGATGCTGCCGGCCATCGCCGCGAGCAGAGGCCGGTATTTGGCGAAGACCCCATCGTCACCGCCGACCATTACGGTCATTGTCGGCGGGCGTCCGCTGACCGGCGCGTCCAGCATGTCTATACCCCGGCTGCGGCACGCCTCGGCAATCCTGCGCGCGACCGCCGGCGCATTGGTTGTCGTGTCGATGTAGGCACCGCCCGCCCTCAATCCGGCGAGGATGCCGATCGCGGGGTCGAGGGCCGCAAGCTCGACCTCACGAGGGCCGGGCAGCGATGTGAAAACCACTTCGCTCTGCTGCGCCACGGCGCAGGGACTGTCGGCCGCGCTGGCGCCCCGTGCGCACATCGCATGGACGGCTTCGGGGTTGATGTCGTAAACCGCGAGTCGGTGGCCAGCGTCGATCAGACAGCCGGCCATCGGCGCTCCCATCGTCCCGGTGCCGACAAAGCCCAGCCGCATCTTGCGGATCTCTCAAGCTTCGCGCAGATCCGACGGCCGACAGGTTGCCGTCTGCGAGCCATCGGCCAGCTTGTCGTATTCGAAAGCCAGTTCGAGCAATCGCATCTTGACCGCCCGGGTTGTCACCCCCTCTGCGACCTGCCGGGCCCGGGCGGCCTTTCGGCGGTAATATTCCGCCGGTTGCGGCGGCAAGTCCGACGACTGATCCATGGGAAGGCAGCATAGCATGCCTCCCGTGGCGATGGCAGGGCCTGAAAATCGCTGCACGACACTTATCATCGGAGTGCGCGCGTTCGGCCCACATTTGCCGGGAGAGGGCCAGGCCAGCCTCGCCCGGCGAACGCGCTCACGCCCCACAGCGTATGCTTCCAGAGCCTCCCGGTCAGCAACGGCAATCGAGCCTTGCGTCGGCCGACCGCAAGCGGCCGGGCAGCGCATAACTCCTTTGGTGCGGAGAAATTCGGCCACAGCCGAACCCCTTTTCGCGGGTTCTCTGACTCCGAGATAATTCGCTCGTAAATCATTGTGCCCTTCGCGGCTGCGGGTCTGCCGATGGGCGGATGTCACCGCATAAGCTAGTAACCATTGCGGCGCCTGCCCGGCGGATTTTCGAGAGGCTCCCGGCAGCAAGAACCTGCCGTCGCTTTTCGGCCTTACGCCGATATTCCTTACGGAGCGCGCGCGGCCGGGCAGCCTGCTTCTGGAATCCATCGTCATGTTCGTGCATGTCGCCGATACGCTCTGGCGGCGGAGACCCCGCGCCCCTTCGCCCCTTGCGCTGACCGGCGAAGACGAAGACGGGGGTGCGGGTGCGGGGGGCAGCGGCGCCCCCGTACCCGCAGCGGTCAGGACTGCTGTTGCGTCCCGATAAACAACTCGACCGTTTCCGTATCGGGGACACCCTGGCTCGGGGTCACTCGGGTCTGGTACGGGATGTTGAATTTAGCGAAGCTGTCCAACAGGATCCGGACGGTGTCGGAATGGTCAGCTGTATTCGTATAAACGTTTATCCCCGGACCGCGCAAATCACCGAATATTTTGGTTTGTTCAGGGCCCTGGGCATTCCAGCTTGCCTCTTTTAAAATATTCACGATCTGGTTGGCATACTGATACGCCTCGATGTCATCCGGAATGCAGGAAACGATGACATGACGGTTCCCGAACTGCCGCAGATGGGCAGCGAGTTTTTCGGCCGTATCAGGCGGTATGACACGAGCCTGTCTGGCTGCTTTGAGCTCCTTGATGCGATCTTCGAGGGCTTTGATCCGCCCCGTGAAATCGCGTGCCGCCGTCCCCTCGGGAGCGTTTCCGGGGGCTTCGGGCGCTGCCATGATGTCGCCCGAAGGATGATCATTGAGGATGTTTCGGCCTTGCCAGACCGTGCCGACAATGGCGAGCGTTCCGAAAAGGAAGATGCTCGCTGCCCATAACCGCCGGCGTGTCGAGGGGGCGGGCGAGGAGCCTGCTTCAGTCAATGCCAGAGCCGTCACAATGATGACCAGCAGGGCCGGCAGCCACGGCGGCATCGCTGCGCCCCTACCTCTCAGTCCGGCGGCTCGGCAACGTGTCGCTTGAACACT
>JAFMSA010000502.1:509-3988 GCA_017353855.1 Alphaproteobacteria bacterium | reverse complement strand
TGCGACGCAGCGGCGGTGCGGTCAGTTCGCCGACGAGACGTGTGAAAGCCGGCCCCGATCTGAGCATGTCAACCGGGAAGCTGCCACACCCGCGGACTTTCGGAAAATCCTCGATCACCGGAATCAGACCGTCGCGGTGCACGAAGTCTTCGACGACGACGAAATCGAACGGATCACGACACAACGGCGCTGCGCGCAAACGATCAAGGTCGAGCAGAGACACGGAACCTCCCTGACGGCAAATACCGGAGTTGCATGCTCATTCGCAACCCCCGTCGTTTCCAGGCTCGAGTGTGGAACGATGGCCGCATCGCCGACCAAGGCGCGGCCACACGAAATCAGCTCGCAATCGCGCGGGCGATCCTGTTGAGCCCGGACCGGGGAGGCTGGCGCGCTGTTGATGAAGAATTGACGATTCGCCGCAACCGCTCAGGGTCAGCCGGCGCGCTAAGCGCGCGCTCCAGCTCTCCCCGGCCGCAGCAGGCGATGAAGGACGACGCGTTGCTGGCAGTACGGGTGCGCGTGCAGACGGCGGACCGCATGCCTGGATGTCGTTCGACCTCGCCGCCGAGCGCGGAAAATCTTCGAACCCGCAGTCAACTACCGGGGTTGATCGGCATATGGGCGAGTTCGGCGCGGGCGAGTTGGGGCGGGACTCTGCGAGCATAAAAGGTGTCGCGCTCGATAGCGGTTTTGTCGCCAAAGCTCGACCAGGCGCGCAACGATTCGATCTTGACGTAGGCCTCCTCGCCTGCGGTCAGGTTGAAGTTCGCAGTCTGGTTGACGTCGGTACCCCAACTGCGGGCAGCAACGAGATAATGCCCGGGCGGCACATCCCGATAGAAAGCGCCGCCGCTCGCCGGCGCCTGCCCCGCCTGGCTCCCGTTGATCATCACGTCGGTCGCGTTGAGACTCTCCGAGGGCAGGAAATCCCGGTAAACCCAGATCCGTGCAGCGCCCGGCGCAATCGGCGGAGGAGTGGCCGAGGTAATCGCGGACTGCGTGCAGGCCGTGACGGCAAGTGTGAAGCCCCAAACCCTCGCAAGCAGTAACCGCCGGGGCACCGCTATCGGCTTGATCGACATGAATATTCCTCCATCGTGGCTCCGGTCATGGCGGGGGCGCGGGACCGGCCTATATCGCCCAGTTGGCAACACAAGCCGGACAGGTTAAACCTCTTCGGGACATTTTCGTGGTTTCGTGAGCTCGAAATGCGTGCGATCGTGCCGCTTGCAATGCTGCTTCTTGCCGGCTGCGCCGACTCGTCAGTCAGCCGGCTGGACAACCGCACCTTTCTGATTGAAAGCGCCGGCATCCCGGGAGGTTCCGACGCCCCGAACCGCCGCCTTGCCGAACGTGTGTGCCCGCGGGGTTACCGGGTGATGGATGAGGCGGTTCACCGCAACACGCCCGATCGAGCCCACGATTCTCCCGGTATTTTCACGAATTGGAAGATCCGCTGCCTGTAAGTCCCCTCATCGCGGCCGCAACGTCGGGAAAGCGATGACGTCGCGGATCGACGCGCTGTCGGTCAGCAGCATGACCAGTCGGTCGATTCCGATGCCGAGGCCGCCGCAGGGCGGCAGGCCGTATTCGAGAGCAGTCACGTAATCCTCGTCGAGCGGCTGTGCTTCCTCGTCGCCGGCCGCGCGCGCCCGCATTTGCGCCTCGAAGCGTTCGCGTTGATCCTGCGGATCGGTGAGCTCGGAGAAGGCGTTCGCGATTTCCCAACCGTGAATGTAGGTCTCGAACCGCTCGACAAGCCGGGGATCATTTCGATCAGCCTTGGCCAATGGCGAGATGTCGCGGGGAAATCCGGTAACATGGACCGGCTGGATCAGCGTGTCTTCGACGCGCGCAGCAAATGCCGCCTCCAGGGCCTGCCCCCAGCTCTCGTTGCCGATCAGCACCGCGCCGAGCGCATCGGCCGCTTTGCGCGCCGCGAGCGCATCCGCAAGCGCCAGGAAATCCACCCCGGTCGCCGCGTGAACGAGTTCGGCCATGCTGCGCCGCGGCCAGGGCGGCGAGAGATCAATGGTCGTCCCGCCGTAGCTCAGCCGCAGCGTCCCGAGCACTGCTTCGGCAACGGCGGTGACGAGCTCCTCGGTTAACGCCATCATCGCCGTGTAATCGACATAAGCTTCATAGAGCTCGAGAGTCGTGAACTCGGGGTTATGCCGGGGTGAGATCCCTTCGTTGCGGAAGCAGCGATTGATCTCAAACAACTTGTCAGCGAACCCCCCGACCAGCAGCCGTTTCAGATGCAGCTCGGGTGCAATCCGAAGAAAAAGATCGATGTCCAATGCGTTGTGATGTGTCACGAAAGGCTTTGCCGAGGCACCCCCCGGGACCGAGTGCAGCATCGGCGTTTCGACCTCGACATAGCCGCGTTCAACAAGATGGCGACGGATCGCGGCAACAACCCGACTGCGCCGGCGCAGCGTGTCTCGACTCTCGGGGTTCATGATCAGGTCGAGATAACGCTGACGGTAACGCAGCTCGATATCGGCCAGACCGTGATATTTCTCGGGCAGCGGGCGCAGCGTCTTCGCCAGGACCGCAATGGTCTTGGCGTTGACGGTGAGCTCGCCGCGCGGCGTGCGCCTGACTAGCCCCTCGACGCCGATGACGTCCCCGATATCCAACAGCCGTAGGACGCCCACGGCCTCAGGGCCGAGCAAATCCCTGTGGCAAAATATCTGGATCTTGCCCGAGACGTCGTAGAGATCGATGAACATGCCGCTGTTGCGCATCGCGCGGATGCGGCCCGCTACGCGCACCACATCACCGGTCTCAGACCCCGGTGCCAGCCCCTCATAACGATGCTCGAGAAAGGCCGCCTCGTGCGTGCGGTCGAAGCTATAAGGGTAGGGATCGATCCCGAGCGCCTTGAGACTGTCGCGCTTGCCGATGCGAACCGCCCGCAGCGGCTCCTCGGCGCCGCGAGGCTGGTGCTCGTGATCCGCCATCGTCATCTTCCTCGCTGTTGGGAGAAATGCCCGGTAGCGGACAAAATTCCCGATGCTTCCCGCCGAACCGGAAATTTTCTCGATTTTTCCGGTAGCTTCACCCATCGACCGGCAGCACGGCAGCCCAAATCACCGCGCGGCCGGGTCATTCCTGCAACCTCCCCACCGCCAATTTGCGCCCGACCGACCAGATATTATCGCCGAAAATATTCGCAAACACGGCAAACAGGCTCATCTGCGCCCCTCCAATATCCGATAAAAAACAACCGCCCGAAGCCGCTCGCGAGCTTACCGCGAAAGCCGGGCCTGCGCATGCATGGCCGATCAGCTTACGGCGGGGGCAACTTGCGATGAGCCGAACCGGATGGCCGTCAACCCGATGAAGGGGCTGCCTCACAGGGTTGCGGGAAGGCGGGCGCCCGGAAACGGGAGACCCCATCGGCCAGGTCCGGCCCGCGCCCAGCTTCGCGCCGCGGGCATCCCGGAGACTCTCTGCGGCTCTCGCCACCC
>JAFMSA010000502.1:0-499 GCA_017353855.1 Alphaproteobacteria bacterium | reverse complement strand
CGGCTGTGGAGCCGTCACCATCGGGGCGAGACTGACGCACCCGTTCGAGTCCATTTGGGACGGACGGCGAAAACCGCCTCTGCGGCTTCACGCTGCACCGCGATGTCGGCACCGTCCGACGCGAGGCGAAGACCGAATATGGCTCGAAGCCCGCGATTGCGTTTTCGCTCAGAACGCGCGCTAGGGGCAGCGCAGCTCTCGGCTGCATCTCGCGCACTTACCCGACCGCAGCGCGAGAGACGGGAGCCTGCGCGAGATCGACGACCGTGTCGTGGAAGCGCCGCAGCGTGCCGTGATGACCAACGCTGACGATCGTCGGCCGCCACGGCGCTTCGCGCAGCAGCCGGTACAACGACAATTCCGCCGCCTCGTCTAGCGCCGAGGTCGCCTCATCGAGAAACACGATCTCCGGGCGCGCCAACAACACCCGCGCGAATGCCAAACGTTGCTGTTCGCCGATCGAGAGGCGTTGCGCCCAGTTGCCGTCCTCGTCTAGCTG
>JAFMSA010000076.1 GCA_017353855.1 Alphaproteobacteria bacterium | reverse complement strand
CCCCGAGACCTGAAGGCCGGGATGTCCGACCCGGAAACGCTCAATGAAAGCGCTCGTCGCGGTCAAGCGGGTCATCGACTACAACGTCAAAATCCGCATAAAGGCGGATAACACGGGTGTCGAGACCGCCAACGTAAAGATGTCGATGAACCCTTTCGACGAGATCGCCGTCGAAGAGGCCTTGCGGCTGCGCGAGGCCGGCGTCATCGAGGAGGTCATCGCGGTTTCCCTCGGCGCCGCGCAGTGCCAGGAGACGATCCGCACCGCGCTTGCGATGGGTGCCGATCGCGGCGTTCTCGTGCAGAGTGATGCCGAATTGCAGCCGCTAGCCGTCGCCAAACTGCTGAAGGCCGTTATCCTGCAGGAAAGCCCCGAGATCGTTATCATCGGCAAGCAGGCGATCGACGACGATTGTAATCAGACCGGCCAGATGCTGTCGGCGTTGCTCGGGTGGTCGCAGGCGACGTTCGCCTCGAAGCTGCAGATCAGCGACGGGCACGCCGAGGTCACGCGCGAAATCGATGGCGGACTCGAAACCGTCTCGATCAAATTGCCGGCGGTGATCACCACCGATCTGCGGCTCAACGAGCCGCGCTACGCCTCTTTGCCGAACATCATGAAAGCAAGAAAGAAGCCGATTGCGTCAACGACGCCGGAGGCCCTCGGCGTCGATGTGACGCCGAGGCTCGTCGTCCTCAAGGTCGAGGAGCCGCCGGCGCGGCAAGGGGGCCGCAAAGTGGAATCCGTCGCCGAGCTCGTCGACAAACTCAAGACCGAGGCCCGGGTGATCTGATGGCTGCGCTGGTCATTGCCGAACACGACAATGCGGGATTAAAGCCTGCTACCCTCAACGCCGTCGCCGCTGCCGCGGAGCTTGCCGGAGCCGATGTCGATCTGCTTGTGGCCGGCAAGGATTGCCGCCCGGCGGCCGAAGCCGCCGCGGCCGTTGCCGGGGCGAGGAAGGTGCTGCTGGCCGACGATGCGGCCTACGATCACGCGCTGGCGGAAAATGTCGCGCCCCTGGTCGTCAAGCTCGCAGAGAATTATTCCCACGTGCTCGCACCGGCCACGACGGCGGGCAAGAACCTGATGCCGCGGGTCGCCGCTCTGCTCGATGTCATGCAAATTTCGGACATCAGCGCAGTGGTGTCTGCCGACACCTTCGTGCGGCCTGTCTATGCCGGGAACGCGCTTCAGACCGTCCAGTCCGGGGATCCGATCAAAATCATCACGGTGCGCGGGACTGCCTTTCCGGCGGTTGCCGCTACCGGCGGCGCGGCGGCCATCGAGGCCGTGGCACCGACTGCGGCGGCCGGGCTTTCGGAATTTCTGCGCGCCGAGTTGTCGAAATCGGAGCGGCCCGAGCTGACCAGCGCGCGGGTGGTGATCTCCGGCGGGCGCGGGATGCAGTCGGGCGACAATTTTCATCTGCTGGAGAAGGTCGCCGACCAGCTCGGTGCCGCCGTCGGCGCCTCGCGCGCGGCCGTCGATGCCGGTTTTGTGCCCAACGACTACCAGGTGGGGCAGACCGGCAAGATCGTGGCGCCCGAGCTTTACATCGCGGTCGGCATTTCCGGCGCCATCCAGCATCTCGCCGGGATGAAAGACTCGAAAGTCATCGTCGCGATCAACAAGGACGAGGAGGCGCCGATCTTCCAGGTGGCCGACTACGGACTTGTGGGCGATCTTTTCAAGGTCCTTCCCGAACTCGCCGACGAGCTCGAGCGACGACAGTGAGCGCGGGTGCGGCATCGCTCGACCGGCTGCGCCGCATCGGCGTGATCGGAGCCGGGCAGATGGGCGGCGGCATCGCCCATGTCTGCGCGCTCGGCGGGTTCGACGTCGTCCTGACCGATATCAACGAACCGGCGCTGCAGCGCGGCCGCGAAGCAATCGACCGCAATCTCGCGCGGCAGGTGGCGCGCGGTACCATTCGCGAAGAAGACAAGGCGGCGGCGCTCGCGCGCATCCGCACGGGGCTCGATTGTGCGCTGTTCAGCGATTGCGACATGGTGATCGAGGCCGCGACCGAAAAGGAAGACGTCAAGCGCGAGATCTTCAAAAAACTGACGCCGGTCCTGAAGCCGCAGGCGCTGATCGCCACGAACACCTCGTCGATCTCGATCACTCGCCTCGCTTCGTCGACGGATCGGCCCGGCAAATTCATCGGCATGCACTTTATGAACCCCGTGCCGGTCATGAGCCTTGTCGAACTGATCCGCGGCATCGCCACCGACGAGGATACCTTCGCCCTAACCCGCGAGCTGGCGTTGAAGCTCGGCAAGACCCCGGTCGCGGCCGAGGATTTTCCGGCTTTTATCGTGAACCGGATCCTGCTGCCGATGATCAACGAGGCGGTGTACACGCTCTACGAGGGCGTGGGCTCGGTAGAGGCGATCGACACGGCGATGAAGCTCGGTGCTAACCACCCGATGGGCCCGCTCGAGCTTGCCGATTTCATCGGGCTGGACACCTGTCTGTCGGTCATGCAGGTGCTCTATGAGGGGCTCGCCGACAGCAAGTACCGGCCGTGCCCGCTGCTCGTCAAATATGTCGAGGCCGGCTGGCTCGGCCGGAAGGCCGACCGCGGCTTTTACGATTATCGCGGGGCAACGCCGATCCCGACGCGGTGACCGTCGCCTACTTGTCTGATTTGCATCAATCCGTTATCAACCCGTCACAATCGCGTGCTATTCCGGCCCGCGAGCAAGAGTTAGCGGGACGGGTGCTCGTGACGGTAGCTCTGGATAATTGCCCGGCTTTAGTACTGAACGCGGATTTTCGGCCGCTCAGCTATTTCCCGCTGTCGCTGTGGTCGTGGCAGGACGCGATCAAGGCGGTGTTCCTCGACCGGGTCAACATCATTGATCACTACGACGTCTGCGTGCGCAGCCCTTCATTAGAGATGCAGCTTCCGAGTGTGGTGTCGTTAAAGGAATACGTGCCTGCCGCGCGGCATCCGGCCTTCACGCGATTCAACGTTTTCCTGCGGGATCGTTTCACATGCCAGTATTGCGGTGAGCCTTACCCGTCGCACGAGCTCACTTTCGATCATCTCGTGCCGCGGTCGCGGGGCGGGCGCACGACGTGGACCAATGTCGTGACTGCCTGCGGAACCTGCAATTTGTGGAAGGGCAATCGCCTGCCGCGCGAAAGCAGGATGTATCCGCGCCACCGCCCGGTCCAGCCGACGACTTACACGCTGCAGGAAAACGGCCGCGCCTTCCCGCCCAACTATCTGCACGAAAGCTGGCGCGACTATCTCTACTGGGATACCGAGCTCGACCCGTTCTAACCAACAACGCCGCAACGCGCCGCTCGCCGCACACCAGCAGGAAACCTGCCGCTAGACAGCTCCCTCTCCCTCCCGGCATGCGGCCGCAAAGCCGGGACGAGGGGCCCTCGCGGGTGCCGGCGGACGGCTTTTTGCCATTTCGCCGGCGACGCGCACCCGAACGCGGAGCGCGCTGCCGGGAAGATAGGCGAGCGGCATGTCCTCGATGTCCACCGTCTGCAGCGAGGACCGGTCGGCACCGGCCGCGACCGCGCGTTCTGTTGCCTGCGCTTCGGCCGCCGCGATTGCTTCCTCGCGGCTGAGATCGTGATAGATCCGGTCGGTTTCGCCACTGATCTGTGCGATCGCCGCGCCGACCGCATTGGCACAACTGCCGTGCGGCACCTGCAGCACGCGCGAGATCCCCGCGAGCCGGTCGGGAACCAGAAACGCGCCGCCGCCTACCGCGATCAGCGGCTGCTCACGAGCGTCCGGCTTCATCCGATCGACCGCGTCCTCGATTTTTGCGCGCACCTCTTCCAGCGCCGCGTGCACAAGGTCGCGGGGCAGGGCCGCGACGGCCCGGCTGTCGCCGATCCGGGCGATGCCGGCGCCGACGGCGATGTCGGTTGCGGTGAGCCTGTTGCCGCCGAACACCACACTCTCATCGGCCAGCCGGTAACCGACGCTTGCGGGCCCGACGCCAATGGGATCGGCCGTCACGAGGCTTCCGCCGCCAAGCCCGATCGACAACAGATCGGGCATGCGGAAGAGCGTGCGTACGCCGCCGATTTCGACAGCCGCGTTCGCCTCGCGCGGGAATCCGCGGCGCAGCTGACCGATGTCGGTCGTCGTACCGCCGACGTCGATGACCATCGCATCCGTCAAGCCCGACAGGAAAGCGGCACCGCGCATCGAGTTGGTGGGACCCGAAGCAAAACTCATCACCGGCAATGCCGCCGCGGTTTCGGCCTGCATCACCGTCCCGTCATTCTGCGTCAGGTAAAGCGGCGCTTCGATGCCGCTCGCCGCGATCGCCGCGATGAACCCAGCCACCGTCCTGCGTGCAAGGCCGGTCAGCGCAGCGTTGAGCAGGGCGGCATTCTCGCGCTCCAGCAGGCCGATGCGGCCAAGGTAGTGAGACAGGGTGACCGAAGCATCCGGGCATTCGCCGGCAAGGATCGCCCGTGCCCGCTCCTCGCAGCCGGGATCGAGCGGTGAGAAAATCGCAGCGATAGCCACCGAGCGGATTCCGCTGGCACGGATGCGCCGCGCCACCCGGAGCATGCCGCGTTCGTCGAACGGCACGATCGGCCGACCGTCATAATCGTGCCCGCCTTCCAGCATGAACGTCTCGCCGCAGACATGCTCGGCAAGCTCCGCCGGCCAATCGCAGAAAGGCGGCAGCGAGGCACTCGCCGGCAATCCGATGCGTACCGCCGCGACCCGCGCGAGATCGCGCCGCTCAACGACGGCATTAACGAAATGTGTCGTGCCGATCACGACGCCGTCGATCGCGCCGCGCGCGACCTCGCGGCGGCGCCCCAGCTCAGCGAGCGCCGTCACAATGCCGGAGGTGACCTCGGGCGTCGTCGGAGTCTTAACCGCATGCACAACCCGCCCGTCCTCGAGCAGCACCGCATCGGTGTTGGTGCCCCCGACATCGATGCCAATCCGCCGCATCAGGCTGGCACCCTCAATCGAACACCGAACGGAAGTCCAGGTCATAGCCGAAAGCGCGCGGGCCGACGTGCTCGAGCCCCTTGGGTGTCAGAAACACCGGCGGCGCCGGAAGCGCGATGACCGAGACCCGTCGCCCGTAACCGATTGTTTCCGTGCCGAAGGCCTCGCCCGACTGGGTGCCGAGCACGCAGATCAGATCGGGCGACATCGCGACCGGCGCCCCGTCGCGCCACGCGACGACCCATTCGTTCTGAAACGCGATTTCAAGCCGAGCGCCACGATCCTCGTCGAGACCGTCCATCACCGCACGGCCGCGCAGGTATCCCTCGCTCGTGCGGCGGGCGACGTCGACGACCTTGCCACGGAAGAGGAGCTTGCCGCCCCCCTCGTCGAGGATCGCAGCAACCGGATCTTCGTGGCGGCGCTGCCCCTCCCGCACGCGGCGGCCGATCGCGATCGCTTTGCTGAGCGTAAAGTGGATGCCCCAATCCTTGACCTCGCGGCCGGTGCGCGGCGCCTTGCAGGTCGAGGCGATCGAGCCGAGCTCGACACATATCTTGCGGCTCACCCGCTCCATCCACTTCCAGCTCGGGACCCTGCTCACCACCGCCTCGATGCCGCGCGGATCATGGAGCACGCACGGATAGGGACACAGATCGCCGACCGCGACGCTGGTCATCTGCGCCTCGGGATAGGCGCGGCCCATCGTGTCCGCATCAACCACCGGAAGCCCGAGATGGGCCGCCGCCATCAGCGGCTGGATCCCGTTGCCGCCGCCAATCTCGAGCGACATCACGGCCCGGAACCTGGCCCCGAGCAACCCCTCCTGGATCTCGACCGCGCGGGCGATGCCGCGGCTGTCGGCCAGCCGCTCCTGCCCGATCAGCGGTGCGCCCATATTCGAGACCACCGCCACCCAATCCTCGTCGGCGAGGTCCAGCGGCGACATCAGTGATACGCGGTGCCCCCCGGCGTAGAGCCGGCGCATGTTGAGGAGCCCCAGATACGGGCTGCCGCCGCCGCCGGTGCCGAGAATCCAGGCGCCGACCGCCAGCGCTTCGATGTCGTCCGGAGTGATCGGCCTTGGCATCGCGCGAGGCTACGCAGCAGCAGCCCCGTGCGCAATCCCGCTTACCCGTGCCGCCGGAGGGGCGGCCAATGCCCCAGCCGCGGTATGCGGACCCGGTTCGGGGGGTGACGGCCGGACGCGCTCGGCGCCTGCTTTCCGGGCGTGCCGATCAACTTGTCCTGCGTCGAGAAATTGCCGCGATTGGAAAACTCGAAGATACCGGTAACGCATTCCCGGCGGCCCGTGGGGTCAGGAACCGGCTCCGAGCGGAAAGGCTTGGAAACCGTTCGCCGGAACGCACAGTCTCTGGCGGCGCCGTCGCATCGGCGCCTGCGCGGAACCCTGCCGTTCAAAGGCTGATGCCGGCGATGTCGCCGCGGAGAAGCCCCCGCGTAAACCGGAACCGGTTCCGGCCTCGGGGCGATGACCCCACCGCGATCCGCGCGGTGGTTGCGCACGCCATCCTGCCGCAAGGCGGCGGGCGCAAGGAGGCAACACGCGGGAATTCTCGTCCTTCAGGGCGGGGACCACGTTAGAAATTCGCGCTCCAGGAAGCCGGACCGGCGCTCCGTCCCGTGGGTCCGTCCGCGCGTGCGCGGCGGCGCAGGGATTGCGGAGGCTGACCGACGGCGCGAATGAAGGCGCGGCGCATTCGCTCCGCATCGCCAAAGCCGCTGAGCGTCGCGATCCGGTCGATCGGATCGCTGCCTCCTTCGATGCGTTCGCGCGCCAGCTCGACCCGCATCCGCTCGACCGCCTTGGCCGGTGTCGTCCCCGTCGCCGCGACGAAAGCCCGGGCAAAGTGGCGCGGGCTCATTCCAACACGTCCGGCAAGGCGCTCGACCGGCAGCGGTTCCGACAGCCGTTCGCGCGTCCAGGCAAGCAGCGGCGCAAACCGCCCGCCGGCGCCGTCGAGCTCGAGCAATGCCGAAAACTGCGACTGGCCGCCCGGCCGGCGGTAATACACGACAAGCTCCTGAGCCGTCCGCTTCGCCAGTGCTTCCCCCAGATCCTCGGCGATCAACGCGAGCGCCAGATCAATCCCGGCCGTGATGCCGGCCGAGGTCCATATATTTCCATCCCGGACGAATATGCGGTCGGGCGACACCTTCACTTGCGGATAAGCCCGCGCGAGGGCCGCTGCCAATCGCCAATGCGTCGTCGCGCATCGCCCGTCGAGCAGCCCCGCTGCCGCGAGCAGGAACGCGCCCGAGCAGACGCTTGCGACTCGCCGCACGCGCCCCGCCGCCTGCCGCAGGAAGGCGAGGGTCGCACGACATTCGACAGCGCTGCGGGTGCCCGCGCCGCCGGCCACGATCAGCGTATCCGGCAGCGGCGTATCGGCAAGCCCCCGGGCCGTCAGCCTCACCCCGGAGGAGCTCGCTATCGGTCCCTCGCTGCGAGCCAGGATCTGCAGCCGGTAACCGGGTGGCGTCGCCAGCCGGGCGGCCGCTTCGAAGGCGCTGCTCGGCCCCGCCGCGTCAAGCAGCTGGAAATCCGGAAAGATCAAAATGCCGATGATCCGGGTCATGTCTGATTAGGAGGGAACTATGTCATTTCAGACGCACGATAATCGGATCATCATCATCCCGTCAATCAGACGGAGCCGAGCGATGAGCAATCACTCAACGACGATCCTTTTCGCGCTCTACCCGGGCGCAACGCAGCTGGACTTCACCGGGCCGCATCAGGTGTTTTCGCGGTTGCCGGGAACCAAGGTTCTCCTGGCGAGCACGCTCGGCGGCGAAGTAGAGGCCGACGGGATCCGCTTCGGCGGTCTCGCCAAACTCGCAGAGGTGCCGAGTTGCGATGTGATCTGCGTCCCCGGCGGCGCGGGCACCACGGACAATGCGATTGCCGACCGTCAATTCCTCAAGGAGGTAGGTCGGCTGGCGGCAGCCGCCCGGTTTGTCACTTCGGTCTGCACGGGCTCACTGGTGCTCGGCGCGGCCGGCCTGCTCGTCGGAAAGCGCGCTGCCTGCCATTGGGCTTGGCGTTCGCTGCTCGAACCGTTCGGCGCGATCCCGGACGAGTCTCGTGTCGTGCGCGACGGTAACCTTATCACCGGCGGAGGTGTGACGGCCGGGATAGACTTCGCGCTGACATTGGCCGCAGAGCTCGCCGGGCCCGACGTCGCGCAAGCCATTCAGCTCGGGCTTGAGTATGCGCCCGCGCCGCCGTTTAATGCAGGCCTGCCCGAGCTGGCGCCACCGCACGTGCTTGACCTGGTGCAGCGACGAATGTCGGCCGCGGCGGCGCGACGCCGCGATGCCGTGCGCGCCGCGGCCGCTCGTCTGTAGCTGTTCCGCGACGGTTGCGCGCGAGCGTTCGTTCATGTTAGGAACCGCGCCGGTTTGGCGGGGCGCTCTAAGCCGGCTGCCGCGATCCGAAAACAACAAGGAAGTGCTGCTGCCGGTGCTGGCCGAGGCGGCGACGAGGACGACCTTACATTGGCTTCCGACACCACAGGTGTTTCCGGATTGGCTGAGCGCTATGCGGCGGCGTTGTTCGATATCGCCGACGAGCGCCGGATGCTCGACGAGATCGCCACCGACTTGCGGCAATTGCGCGCGATGCTGCAGACGAGCGGCGACCTTCTCCGGCTGATCCGCAGCCCCGTTCTGTCCCGCAACGACCAAGCTAAGGCAATGGAGCTAGTGGCAGAGCGGGCCGGGCTGGCGCCGCTGGTCCGTAGCCTCCTGGGGGTCGTCGCGCGCAACCGGCGGCTGTTTGCTGTCCCGGCAATAATCGAGTCCTTCTTAAACGAGCTCGCGGCGCGGCGGGGCGAAGTCAATGCGCAGGTTATAGCGGCGCAGTCTCTGAACGACGCCCAGCTCGCGGCCTTGAATGAGCAGCTGCGCCGCAGCATCGGCAGCAGGGTTTCGGTCGATCTGCGCGTTGATCCCGGGTTGATCGGCGGGATGGTCGTCAAAGTCGGATCGCGCATGGTCGACGGATCGGTCAAAAGCAAGCTGCAGCGGCTGCAGCTTGCACTCAAGAGCATCGGTTGAAGGGGTGTTCATGGAAATTCGCCCGGCAGAGATTTCGGCGATCCTCAAGCAGGAGATCGCCAATTTCGGCAGCGAGGCCGATGTCGCGGAGATCGGCCAAGTGCTGTCGATCGGGGACGGCATCGCCCGCGTCTATGGCCTCGACAAGATTCAGGCCGGCGAGATGGTGGAGTTCCCGAATGGCGAGCGGGGAATGGCCCTCAACCTCGAAAGCGACAACGTCGGCGTCGTCGTGTTCGGCGACGACAGCCGCATCCGCGAGGGTGATACCGTCAAGCGGACCAGCGCGATCGTGGACGTGGCGGTCGGACGCGGCCTGTTGGGCCGCGTCGTCGACGCGCTCGGTGAGCCGATCGACGGCAAAGGTCCGCTGACGGATGTCAGCCGCACGCGGGTCGAGGTCAAGGCGCCGGGGATTGTGCCGCGCCGCTCGGTGCACGAACCGGTGCAGACCGGGCTGAAGGCCATCGACTCACTGGTGCCGATCGGGCGCGGACAGCGCGAACTCATCATCGGCGATCGTCAGACCGGCAAAACCGCGCTGGCGATCGACGCCATCCTCAACCAAAAGCAGGTCAACACCAGCAACGACGAAAAGGTCAAGCTTTACTGCATCTATGTCGCAATAGGACAAAAGCGCTCGACTGTCGCGCAGATCGTCAAGACATTGCAGGATTACGGGGCGCTGGAGTACTCGATCGTCGTCGCCGCCACCGCCTCGGAGCCGGCGCCTTTGCAGTATATCGCCCCCTACGCAGGCTGCGCGATGGGCGAGTTCTTTCGCGACAACGGCATGCATGCGGTGATCATTTACGACGATCTGTCGAAGCATGCGGTAGCCTACCGCCAGATGTCGCTGCTCCTGCGTCGACCGCCCGGGCGCGAGGCGTATCCGGGCGACGTCTTCTATCTGCATTCACGGCTGCTCGAGCGGGCGGCCAAAATGAATGAGGATCACGGCGCGGGCTCGCTGACGGCGCTGCCGATCGTCGAGACGCAGGCCGGCGACGTCTCGGCCTATATTCCGACCAATGTGATCTCGATCACAGACGGCCAGATCTTTCTCGAAACCGACCTTTTCTACCAGGGCATCCGTCCGGCGATCAATGTCGGCCTGTCGGTTAGCCGCGTGGGTTCGGCCGCGCAGATCAAAGCAATGAAACAGGTCGCCGGCCGCATCAAGCTCGAGCTGGCGCAGTACCGCGAGATGGCCGCGTTTTCGCAGTTCGCATCTGATCTCGACGCGGCGACCCAACGCCTGCTGGCGCGCGGCAGCCGGCTGACCGAACTGCTGAAGCAACCGCAATTCTCCCCGGTGCCGGTCGAAGAGCAGGTTGTGGTCATCTTTGCCGGTACCCGTGGTTACATCGATACGGTCGGGGTGTCGGATGTCGGCCGGTTTGAAGCGGCAATGCTCAGCGAGTTGCGCGCGAGCCAGCCGGGACTGCTCGAAGCGATACGTACCCAGCAAGAGATCTCCCCCGAAGTCGAAAAGGGGCTGAGCGAGTTCCTGGACGCGTTTGTCAAGACATTTGCGTGATCCCGAGCTGAGCCAGGCATATGCCAAGCCTGAAAGACCTGCGGCTGCGCATCCGTAGCATCAGGTCGACGCAAAAAATCACCTCCGCGATGAAAATGGTCGCCGCCTCGCGCCTGCGGCGCGCGCAGGACCAGGCCGAGGCCGCCCGTCCCTACGCACAGCGAATGGAACGGGTGCTCGGGTCCTTGTCCGACCGGATGTCAGGTCAGCCCGGAGCGCCTGCTCTGCTTGTCGGCTCCGGCAAGGACGAGACCCACCTGATCGTCGTGGCGACTTCCGATCGCGGGCTTGCCGGCGGCTTCAACTCCTCGATTATGCGCGAGACGAGGCGGCGGGTCCGCGAGCTGGAGGCATCGGGCAAGAAAGTCGTGATCCTGATCATCGGGCGCAAAGGCCGCGACGGGCTGCGCCGCGACTACGGCGCCTTGATCCGCGACAGCTTGACGGAAGTCGGGCGGCCGCGCCTGTCCTTCGGCGAGGCACGCGAGATCGCCGAGCGCATTCTCGTCCTCTATCAGGCGGGCGGGTTCGATGTCTGCTCGATCATCTACAACCGCTTCCGCTCCGCGATGACGCAGATCGTGACGGTCCAACAACTGATCCCGTTCGCCCCGGCCGCGGATCGTCTCGCCGATGCGGCGCAAGCCGGAGCCGAAGCCTTCAGGGGCGCGATTTACGAATTCGAGCCCTCCGAGGAGGAAATCCTCGCCGAATTGCTGCCGAAAAACCTTGCGGTCCAGGTTTACGCGGCATTGCTCGAAAACGCCGCGAGCGAGCAAGGCGCACGCATGACCGCGATGGACAACGCCACGCGCAATGCCGGAGAAATGATCGACCGCCTGACAGTCAATTACAATCGAACGCGACAGGCAGTGATCACGAAGGAGCTGATCGAAATCATCTCCGGCGCCGAAGCGCTGTAATTTTCCGCACGGGGACTTTGGAAAACATGGCCAGGAACACGAT
>JAFMSA010000501.1 GCA_017353855.1 Alphaproteobacteria bacterium | reverse complement strand
CTAGCGGTTTTGTCGCCTGTTGCAAGGTGAGAGCAGATGCCGGTATCGTCAAACCGCCAGTAACGATAAGCGCAGCGGATCTCGCCATTGACAACTTCACCGATCGAGGGATCGGCCCCGGGGTGCAGGCACCAGGCGGCGCTTGTTCACGCAACGCGATTGAGTTTCAACGGGACCACGCTGTTGTCTAAAATCGTGTTTCTCGATCGCCACGACCCGGTAATCATTCGCCGCGAAAATTAGGGTCGCGCTTGGCGCCAAAGGCTTCGACTCCTTCCCGAAAATCCGCCGAACTGCGCAGTCGGCCATAGCATTGGCCCTCGAGCTCGATCGCGAGTGACAGCGGAGCATCCTCGATATCATTCAATAGCTTTTTGGCGGTCCGTTGGGCCAGCGGTGCCAGGCCTCGCAGCTCGTCTGCCAGCGCGTCGGTGGCGGCCTCAAGATCGCCGTCCGGGATGCAGTCGGTGGCGATGCCCCAATCGCAGGCTTGCCGCCCCGAAATTCGCCGCGAGCGCAGAACAATGTCCTTGGTGCGCGCGATACCCACGATCTTTTGTAAACGTGCCGCGCCGCCCGAGCCCGGAATTTGTCCCAGCCTCTGCTCCGGGAGTGCGTAGAGGCAGGTCTGCGAAGCCAGGCGAAAATCACAGGCCAGCGACAATTCAAAACCCACCCCAAAACAATAACCGCGGGCGGTGGCGATAACCGGCTTGGTACACCGCGCAGGCGCCGCGATATTCCAAGCGAGCCGCGACACATGTTCGGGCGAGGCATCGAGAAAGCCGCGGATTTCGCCGCCGCTCGAAAAATGCTCGCCCTTTGCCCGCAGCACGACGACACGCACTGCCGGATCGGCGTCGAGAGCCTCGAAAGCAACCCGCAGCTGCTCGCGCTGCAGCATTGAAATCACATTTAGCGGCGGCCGGTCGAGAATGATGTCACCGCGACCGCGCGTGGCCTCGATCTCGACGTGAAAGCCGTCAGGATCGCGGGGTAGTGCGGGCGCGAGCGTAGGAATGTCGGTCATTCGGCATCTCTTTCGAATTCTCCGGCGATGAGCTTGCGCCGCAGCACCTTGCCGACTGGCGATTTTGGGATCTCGGCTACAAACACCCAATCGCGGGGACGCTTGTAGTCGGCGAGCGACGAGGCACGGCACCAGGTATCGAGCGAGGCCGTGTCGATCTCGACCGCACGTTTGACAAAGGCCGTAACCCGGTGACCGAGCCGCTCGTGCGGCAGACCGGCAACGGCGCATTCGGCGACCGCAGGGTGCAGGGACAGAACGTTCTCGACTTCAGCCGGCGAGACATTCTCGCCGCCGGTGATAATCATGTCGTCGACCCGACCAGTCACGAAAAGGTCGCCATCCCGGTCGATGAAGCCGGTATCGCCGGTGAAATACCATCCCTCCCGCAATGCGCGGGCACCCGCATCGGGCCGTCGCCAATAACCCTCGAACGCTTCATCGCTCGAGAGGTCGGCGATTATCTGACCTTCCTCACCAATCTCCGCAAGCTCCTCAGGCGATTCGGCGGCAAGCCGTATCACCCGGACACGCTGATTGAGTCCCGCCCGGCCGGCCGAACCCGGCTTTTGCGTCGCGTGCTGATTGATCGTAAAGGTGTAGACCTCGGACGAGCCGTAATGGTTAACAAAAAGCTCGGGCTGGAAGGCAGCCTCGACCCGTCTGAGCAGGCCCTCGGCCATCGGTGCCCCGGCAAACGCCAATTTGCTGACCGAACGCATTTTTTCGGGGGTGAAGTCTGCGTGGCCAAGGAGATCGTGGTAAAGCGTCGGGACAAGGTAGAGGTTCGTCGCCTGCTCGCGCTCAATTAACCTTATTGCCTCTGCTGCCTCGAAGCGAGGCAGGCAGATAAAGGCACCATCGATCAGGGTCATCGCGAGCAGGGAGCGCACGCCCATTGTGTGATAGAGGGGCATTACCCCCAGCGTACGCTCGCCGAATCCGTATAGGTTCTGTGCGATATGAGCAAGCGCTGCCGCCCGTTCGGCGCGGTGCCGGCGCGGCACGCCTTTTGGCGGTCCGGTCGTACCGGACGTGTAAAGGAGCAGCGAGAAGTCGTCCGGCGCCGCTCGTGGCGAGTATTGCCGCCGGGCGTTGCCAAAGGTCTCGTACTGGAAGGTAGCGCCGCTCGCGGCTCCGACCCCGATGCGCGGCAGTCGGGCCGCGACGTCGGATCCGGCCACAGCTGCCGCAGAGACCTCCTCGAAAATGATCGCCCGAGCCTCCGCATTCATAAGGCAGTAATCCAGCTCTTCGGCTTTGAGACGCCAGTTCAGCGGGGTAACAACGATCCCAGCGAATTGACATGCCCAGTGCACGGTGGCCATTGCTAGCCGATTCTGTAGTACTATTGCGAGGCGATCGCCCTTGTGCAGGCCCTGGGCCATCAGTCCGTCTACAACACGGCAGATTTCGGCGTGCCATTCGGAGTAGTTCAGGCGTTGACAGCCGTCGATTATCGCGATGGCTTGGGGGCTCCGCTCGGCACTGGCGAGGAAGCTGCGGCCGAGATCAAACATCGTGCGGTCCATTGGAAAGGAGAGCGGCGACTTTGACCGCGGTCAACGGCAAGTTCAGGTCGACTACACCGAGCGCGTCTGCCACCGCATTGGTGAGACAAACCGGCGTGCTCATCGAGTTGCCTTCGCCGATCCCCTTCGCTCCGAGCGGTGTAACCGGCGACGGTGTCTCGCGGCGCAAGATCAGCGGTTCGGGAATCTCCGAGGCAGTCGGGATCAGGTAATCGGCCAAGGTGCCGGACAGAAAGGTGCCGTCCTCGCCATAAAGCAGATTCTCATAGAGCGCGGCGCCAACTCCTTGCGCGAAGCCACCGTGCACTTGGCCGTCGAATAGCGCCGTATTGAGGATCCGCCCGGCATCATGCATCGTCACGTATTTGTCGATGCGAACCCGCCCGCTGTCGCGTTCAATCTCGACACCGCAGAAATCGAAAATGAAACCATAAGCTGCCGAACTGTTGATTTGGTCGGATGCGTCCGGCGCTTGCAGCCCGGGAGGGGTCCAGAACACGGTCTCGCGCAACGCTGCGGCATCCGGATCGGGGAGCGAACCGGGCGCCCAATGGCTGGCCGCCGCCACCCTCGAGAAACTCAAAGCGTTTACGGGGTTGGCCGCGGCGAAGATCATCCCATCCGCAAAACTGATCTCGCCGGGACCAATGTTGAGCTGTGAGGCAGCAATGCGGGCCAGTTTCTCGCGCAACCTGACGGCAGCAACGTGCGCGGCTCCGGCCACGGCGCCGGCGAAGCGGCTGGAATAATTGCCGGCCGCGATCGACCACGCGTCCTTGTTAGTGTCAAGCTCTGCATTGACCCGTATCGCGGCAGACGGCAGGCCGAAGACATCAGCCACCAACTGCGCCACGACCGTACGATGGCCTTGCCCCTGCGGCGCCGAATCAATCAATACGTTCACACCGCCCAAAGGGTCGAGCGCCACGGTCGCGGCAGCTTGCGCGCCGCTTTTGGGCCCGGAGCGCTGCCGTTCTTCGGCGGTCAGTACGGTCGTGATGTAGCCCATATTGGAGATCGACGGCTCGACGATCGCGGCGAAGCCGATGCCATAGAGGCGGCCCTCTGACCTGGCTCGCCCGCGGCGAGAGCGCAGCTCGGCGAGGCCGCCTTCGGTGACCGCGGCATCGACGGCTTCGAGGTAATTCCCGGAATCCAGGATCGCGCCCGCCGGACAGCGATAGGGGAATGCGCTGGCGGGGATCAGGTTGCGGCGGATCACATCGAATGGATCGAGGCCCAGTGTCGTGGCAATGCGATGCATCAGCCGTTCGAGCGCGAAATAGGTCTGCGGTCCGCCAAAGCCCCGGTTGAGCCCGCTCGGCGTCTTGTTGGTCAGCACGATCCGATTGCGGATGGCAAGGTTCTGCACACGGTAGGCGCCAGTCATATTGCCGTGCATGCGGTAGAGCGTTGCCGGCTCGGGTGCGCGAAGATAAGCTCC
>JAFMSA010000500.1 GCA_017353855.1 Alphaproteobacteria bacterium | reverse complement strand
TTGGCGTCGGAGCCCGAGGTGCCGAAGAATATCTTGGACAGGTGCCCCGCACCTGCCCGCTCGCGAAACAGGCCCAGCACGCGGTCGGCGAGCCGGATGATCGGCTCGTTCGAGAACGATCCGAAGGTGTGGTAATAGCCGAGTTCGCTCATCGCGCGTGCGGCTGCCTCGCCGAGTTCGGCCCGCCCATAGCCGATATTGACGCACCACAGCCCGGCGGCGCAGTCGATCAGCTCCCGGCCCTGCGGATCCCTGAGCCTGATCCCCGATCCGCCGGCAATAATCGCCGGGCCGTTCTTCAGATGATCGGTGATCGAAGTCGCCGGATGGAGCAGACTCTGCCGATCCATCTCCTCGAGCGAGTAATTTGCCGCCGCTGCCGAACTCATGACCCCGCCCCCTGAAAGATTCCAGATTTTGCCCGCCATGACGGGGAGTTCTCCCCGACCAAACCCCGATCGCTCCGCAACCGCGCAGTAAATCACATTCCTGGAAGCAAATTCCCGCAAGCCCCATTAAACAGGAATTTGTGCCGCCCTAAACAGGGTGCGTAAAGCGGTCGGGGGACTTAATAGAGCGTCCGCCTGGTCCACTCACGGCCCACAGACGGGACCGACATCACCGAAAGGCTGCGATGGGGTAGTTGGTTTACCGGAGAAATTAGCCCTTTGTGAGACGGCCTCGTTGCCCCGATGAGGCACCGCGCGATTTGGGTAGAAAGAAGGTCACCGGCATGACACGCATATTATCGCGGAAGTCTTGTTGCAAACCGCGCGGGGAGGATCAGCATGGAAAACGATCCACGCCGCGAGGCTGTTTGCACCCGCTGCGACAGTGCCGAGCGCTCCCATCTTTGCCGACCTCATTGTGGGCGGGCCAATCGACATCGCCGGCAACCTGCCCGCAGCGAGGTTCGTTGGCGACTATTTCGCAACCGCAAGACTGCAAGGACTGGGGCAGCGCGCCGTTTGTCGCGGTCAACGCGACCAATACCAACGACATCGTGATATCGAGCTTCTCTTGGGAATTGGGTGGTCAGTTCGTGGAACCGGAGCGCCGAGAGAGGAGACAGATGACACCGTGGGGCACGGCCCGGCTTCGGCGGGGGCGTGGGAGTCCGACGCCTCTGCGTCCGCAAGCTGATAGAGGCCGCGCCCCCTGCGGATCAGGAGGCCCTGCTCCTGGAGCCGGCGCAGAGGCTCGGGGAACGCCCGCCGCGTGTTGCACGCGCGAAGCCTCGCTTCTGCGCAATGGCGAGCGCACGGTCTTTCAGCGTCGGTCGGCCGATCCGCTCATATTCTATATACTCGGCAGACACATCCAAAGGCCGAGACTTCGTATCACAGAGGGGCACCGACGTCGGCGAGCTGCCGGGCTGGGCCGCCGGCCGCGATGCGTCGTTAGGGGCGGGTGACGCCGTTTAGTACGAAGTCGAAGATGTCAAAGTTCCGCAGTCGCCGGGTCGCAGCGATGTCGCGGTACCGCGGCGTGAGCGGCTGCGAGAGAATGAATGGCACCGCTTGTTCGCCGAGCCCGCCATGCGAACGCAAGCGGTGGCCGGTGAGCCCCGAGAGATCGTGTTCGGCGCGCGTCGCGCCAATCGCGGTATTATCGTCCCCGAGCACGACAAAATCGGCTTCCCGGTCGAGCGGCAGTTCGAAGCGTCGGGCGGCGCTCGGGCCGTCGAGCACCAGCGAAACCCCGGGCAACGCCGCGCTCGCCGTGATCAGAGAAGGGATCTCTGCTTTTTCGCGGGCATAAACGCGAACAAAAGAACCTAACGCGCCGTGGTGACGCACAAACGGGTCGGTGATCGGGCAGATCACTCGTACCGCCCCGGCGCCGAGACGGCCGTTGAGTTCGTCTTGGAGGAAGATCACATTGGGCTCGCCGTCGGGTAACGCCTTGTCATTCATGCCGTGGTCGGCAACCAGGCCGACAACCGCCCCCAGCTCAACAAAATGGCGCACGCGGTCGTCGATCGCGCGGTTGAACGCGTCGGCCTCGGAGGTCCCCGGCCCCCAGGCGTGCTGAACGTAATCCGAAAGAGAAAGGTAGAAGAGGCTCGCCCGGCCGCGCTCGAGTAGCTTAATGCCGGCATCCAACACAAAGAGCGACAAATCGGCGGAATACATATCCGGCCTGCCGCGGCCGACAAGCGTTTCGGTTTCGCCATCAGCACCCTCGGAGGAGAAGCAGATGCCGTCGAGGTTGCGTCCGAGCAGTCTGCGCAATTTGTCCTTTGCCGTGATCGCCGCCGTTTTGACGCCGGCACGGGCCAATAGCGCGAGGACCGTCTCGCTGCGCATCAGGTCCTCGTCGGTCATCATGACCTCACGTCCGCTGTCGCGATCGAGATAATAGTTTCCAGCGATGCCATGAATCGAAGGCGGCGCTCCGGTCACAATCGACACGTTGTTCGGGTTCGTGAAGGTCGGAACGACGGCATCGGCCGTCCCGAGATGACCTTCACGGCAGAACGAGCCGATTGTCGGGAACACACCGTCGTGGATACCACGGTCGATATATTCGGGATCACACCCATCCACACAAATCACGACGGTCGGCCGTTCCGGGTTGCGGTACCGCCGTCCATTGAGCTCGATCACATCGGCCATTACAGCTCCCGCTGATAAGAGACGGGTGATTATCGCCGTTCGGGTCGAGCCCCGCTAGATTAGCGGCCGTTCGGTAATGGAGCAGGCACGTGTCAGCTGCACCGGCCCCAAGCGACGGGGCCGCCTATCAACGGTTCCTCGGCCTCTGGTCGCGCTTGCTCGCCGCACCCTTCGCGGAGTTTGCGCATCCCCCGCAAGACGGCCACCTGCTCGATGCACCGGCAGCCTTGCTGTCGTCCTCGCGGAGCGGCCGCGACAGGGCTCTGTCCCGGGTGTTGACATCGGACTCCCCCTCGCCCGCCGACGGCCGGCGCTCGCTGACCGCGACGGCCTGGGTCGCGCGCGGCCTCGTGAGGTGAGGAACCGATGATCGTCGTCGTGATGGGCGTCTCCGGATCGGGCAAAAGCACGATCGCAGCCCTGCTCGCGGCCGCCCTGGGTTGCCAGTTCCGCGAGGGCGACGACCTGCACCCGCGCGAGAATGTCGAGAAGATGCGTGGCGGAAGACCGCTGACCGACGCGGATCGCATGCCCTGGCTGCGCAAAATCGCCGAGGAAATCGACGATTGGCGCGCACGGGGCGTGTGGGGCGTGCTGACCTGCTCCGCGCTGAAGCGATCCTACCGGGAAATCATTATTGGAGACCGCCACAGTGTCGCGCTGGTTTACCTGAAAGGGTCTCGTGAGCTTGTCCGCCAGCGGATGGCCGCAAGGCACGAGCACTTCATGCCGGTCGGCCTGCTCGACAGCCAGTTCGCAATCTTGGAGGAGCCAACGCCGGACGAGGCTCCGATCATCGTCGATGTCGGCGGCAAGCCGGGCGACATAGCCCGGGAAATCGTGCGACAGCTCACAGCCCGGCAGGACAAAACCAACCCGCCCGCGCCACCGATTTAGCTTTACCGGCCGCGTCCTCGTACGCCCTGGTCACGCGAGCGATCGATTTGGGAGCCTTCGGCTCGCGTTAATCTGCTCGAAATCCGGCTCTAGGCGCCCTGCGGCAGCATATCGGGCGGCAGAGCATCCCGGCGTCGGCGCAGCTTAAACGCGAGGACCAGCAGTGAGACGCCGAAGAACAGCGCATAACCCGCCATCCACCACGTCAGGACCAATGCTCCGTGGAGAGGCCAAAGCAACAGCAGGATACCCCAGATCACCGAGATCGCTCCGCCGAGCATCATCAGCCAACGGCCATGCTGGATAATGAGGCGGAAGCTCGCGACAATGAGCAGCACTCCCGTCACGATCGCCCATCCGCCCATCAGCCAGACAAGGACCAGTAGCGTGATGACCGGCCAGACGACTGCGATCGCGCCGGCGATCAAATCGACAATTCCCTCGAAAATCAGCCAGCCCCACCGCTCTCCGCGGTGGGCCGCCCTCACTGCGGCGAT
>JAFMSA010000075.1 GCA_017353855.1 Alphaproteobacteria bacterium | reverse complement strand
GACGCGCGGCGTGCCACGCGCGCGCCGCGCGATCTCGCCGGCGCCGTCCGGCCGCAGGTCGACAGCGAGCACCCGGGCGCCGCGGCTCACAATCGATTGGAGCTCGTCCGCCTCGTAGAACACGAGCCGCAGCGGGATGCCGAAACGCTCCCGCAGCGGCCGCGTGATCAGACCCGAGCGCGTCGTCGCGCCAATCAATGTGAAAGGGGCCAGATGATAGCGAATCGATCGCGCGCCGGGCCCCTGGCCGATCATCAGATCGATCTGATAATCCTCCATGGCGGGGTAGAGGTACTCCTCGGCCGCCGCCGGCAGTCGATGGATCTCGTCGATGAACAGCACCTCACGCGGGCCCAGCTTGCTGAGCAAAGCCACGAGATCCGCTGCGCGCTGTATCACCGGGCCGGAAGTGGCGTGGAAGTCCACACCTATTTCCCGGGCGACGATCTGCGCCAACGTCGTCTTTCCAAGGCCTGGAGGCCCGGAAAACAGGATGTGGTCGAGCGCCTCGCGCCGGCCCTTGGCTGCCGCGATGAAGACGCGCAGATTGTCGCGCAGCTGATGCTGACCGACGAATTCGTCGAGGGTCGCCGGCCGTAGCGAACCTTCCGCTGCGTCGTGCTCTGCTTCTTGCGGGGCGACGACACGATTTGTCGCCTCGCTCATCTTGCCAACTCTTCCAGGCCCGCCTTGATCAGCGCATCGGCGGCAGCTTCGCCGCCCAGCCTGCGTACGGCCGCTGCAATTGCACCCGCGGCCTCGGTGCGGCTCAACCCGAGATTTTCGAGCGCGGAGATCGCGTCGGCGCCGACCCCCTGGTCGATTGCCGGTATCAGGGGCACGAAACCCGGCGACGGCACGACGGCGCCGAGGCTGCCTACTTTGTCGCGCAGCTCATTGACAATGCGGGCGGCGAGCCTTGGTCCTACCCCCTCTGCCTGCGTCAGAACGAGCTTGTCCTGCGCCACGATCGCGGGGCCGAGCCTCTCGGGCCCGGCTGCCGAGAGAATCGCAAGAGCCAGCCTTGCGCCGACTCCCTGCACCGTCGTCAGCAGACGAAACCAGTCCCGTTCGGCGGCGTCGATGAACCCGTAGAGATGGATGTGGTCCTCGCGCACATGAGTCTCGACGAGTAATCGCACTGTCGACCCGACCGGCGGCAAACGGTTGGCGGTCCGGGTCGAGCAAAAGGTCCGATAGCCGATCCCGTTGACGTCGATGACGATCCCGTCGTGTTCCAGTTGATCGACGAGGCCCGCGAGCTTGGCGATCATGCCTGAGCTTCCCAGCGGCGGCGTGTCGCGGCGTGGTGCGCGTGGCAGATCGCCACTGCGAGCGCGTCGGCCGCGTCGGGGTCGGCGCCATCACAGCCGGGGAGCAGGTGCCGCACCATCAGCTGCACCTGGTTTTTTCCGGCGTGACCCGCACCTACGACCGTTTTCTTGACGAGATTGGCCGAATACTCGGCGACCGGCAGTCCGCGCTCGGCCGGAGCGAGCAGCGCGATGCCGCGCGCGACGCCGAGCTTCAGCGTCGAGGTCGGGTTCCGGTTGACGAAAGTCTCCTCGACCGCTGCCTCGTCCGGATGGAAACTCTCGACCACAGCGGTGATCTGGCGGAACAGCGATACCAGTCGGGCCGCGAGCGGATGGTCGATCGCGGCGTGCACGACCCCGTCAGCCACGTGGGTCAGGCGATTTCCGGCCACATCAATAACCCCCCAACCAGTATGCCGCAGCCCGGGATCGAGCCCCAAAACACGCATCTCGGGTTCCGAGTGAGCCGGAGCCGCGGCGTCAGGCGCCGAGCCGCGCCATCACGTCTTCGGCCACTTCGAAATTGGCATACACGTTCTGCACATCGTCGCTGTCCTCGAGCGTCTCGAGCAGCTTGAAGAGAGTCTCCGCCGAGTCCTCTCCGATCGGCGCAGTGGTTTTCGGACGCCATGTCAGCCGGGCCGAATCGGCCGGGCCGAAGCGGTTTTCGAGCGCGTCGCGAACCGTGTTGAAATCCTCGGGCGCGGTGGTCACCAAATGCTGCTCGTCATCGCTGTCGAAATTCTCCGCTCCCGCCTCAATGACCGCCTCGAACATCTCGTCTGCGCCGGCCGCCGCCGCGGGATAAGCGATCTCGCCGACCCGCTCGAACATAAAGCTGACACTGTTGGTCTCACCGAGCGCGCCGCCTGCCTTCGTGAACGCGGCGCGGATTTCGCTCGCCGTGCGGTTCCTGTTGTCGGTGAGCGCCTCGACGATGATAGCCGTCCGGCCGGGACCGTACCCCTCGTAGCGGACCTCGTCGTAAGCCTCGTCGGCTCCGCTGCCGGAGCCGCGCTTGATCGCACGATCCACGGTGTCCTTCGGCATATTGGCCTGGCGAGCCGCCAGCACGGCCGCGCGCAGCCGCGGATTGGCAGCCGGATCAGGCAAGCCGGTACGCGCGGCCGTCGTGAGTTCCCGGATGATCTTGGTGAAGACCTTGGCGCGCTTTTTATCCTGCGCGCCCTTCCGGTACATGATGTTTTTGAATTGCGAATGGCCAGCCATTAATCTGCGCGCCGCTCTCCGTCGGCATCAAGTCCGGAAATACTGGTCAAGTGTCGCTAACAATCCAATATGGCAGGATTGCGGCACCTCGGAGCGGCGCAGCAAGGGTTTTCGAGGCGCCAACATCCCTTCTCACCCCGGCTTCCGCCGGGACGATAAGGACCGGAAATGAAACCGGTGCGCCAGTTCGCCCTCAACGGCCCGGCAGATGTGGGGCGAGGCAGCCGCCTAGCCGTACCGGCTCGAGCGACTGGGCGAGGCCGCTGCGATCGTCCGTTTCGAGAAAGATGCCGCACAACGTCGCCTCACCGCTGGCGACCTGAGGCCGCTCGCCCGGCATTTTGGTAACGAACCGGCGGACGGCCGGCCCCTTTTGCAGCCCGATGACCGAATCGTAGTCGCCGCACATTCCGGCGTCGGTCTGGTATGCAGTACCCCCCGGCAGGATCTGCCAGTCGGCCGTCGGCGTATGCGAGTGGCTGCCGAAAACCGCGGACACGCGGCCATCGGCGAAATGGCCCATCGCCATCTTCTCGCTCGACGCTTCGGCGTGAAAATCGACAACGATCGCCGCCACGTCCTCGGCGAGCCGATGATCGGCCAGAATGCCGTCGAGCCGAGCAAAAGGATCGTCGAGCGCGTCCATGAAGAGGCGGCCCATCAAATTGATGACCAAGGCGCGGCGCTCGCCGACGGGGTGGAGCCGCCAGCCGGCCCCCGGCGTACCCTTCGGGAAGTTCGCCGGGCGCAGCACCCGCGGATCCCGGTCGATATAGGGGATGAGCTCTCGTTGATCCCAGACGTGATTCCCGGTTGTCAAGATGTCGACGCCGTGCTCATAGAGCTCGCCGCATAGCCGTTCCGTCAGTCCGAAGCCGCCGGCCGCGTTCTCGGCGTTCAGCACGACGAGGTCGAGGCCGAACTCCTGCCGCAGGCGGGGCACATGCTTTCTGACGGATTCACGACCCGGGCGGCCCATCACGTCACCGCAAAACAGAATTCTCACAGGCTGCGCCGCCTCACGACGATGTTTGGCCGGGGTCGACAGGGAACACTGCGCGGAATGGAGCCGGATCGGCCGTCGGCGTGCAACTCCTCCGTGGCCCGCCGTAGCAGGTGGGCGGCCATATATCGAGGCCACGACCCCGACAGTGACGGCCCCCAAGAGGTATCTATCGGCCCCGGGGTAACATGCGGCCTAACGCGTCGCCCAGCCCCATCCCGCAACCGAAGAACCTAGGATGCCTCCAGCCGCGCCGCAATAGCCTCGGCCCGGTTTTCCATGGCCTGCATGCCACCGGCGATTGAGTCAGGGCTCGCCGCGTTTTCGGCGCCGCCGGCCTGTCCTCGGTTGCGTTCTCGCTCGACCGTCTCATTGGCATCCGACAGTTCGTCGGCAATGACCAGCGCGGCCAGCAGCAGCAGGCGGGCCTCTGCGACCTTCCCAATCCGCGCGACGAACTCGGCCACCTTCGCGTCGACATACTGCGCCAGGCGCCGGATGCGCGGCTCCTGTCCGTCGTCGCAAGTGAGCGCGTATGAGCGGCCGTTTACTTGTACCGTGACCCGACCCATCGGCCCTCGCCCTGGTCAGTGGAGCTTTTCGAATTTACGCAAGCAGCGCAGCGTCTCGGGCCGAGGGGTCTCCGGAAAAGAGGACGGCCACAAGGTCCAGGAAACCTCGCCGACATAGATGTCGCCGTGCGAATCGACGCACATCCCGTGCGGCCCGAGGAACGCCGTCGGGCCGAGACCGGCATGAGCGTCACCAAAGCGCGAGAGCAGCTTACCCTGATGGTCGACGATGCTGACCCGTGGCCCGAGATTCGGGCTGGCGCGGTTGACCGCCATCGACGGCCCGAGTTCACCGATATAGCAGACCGGATAGCGCGTATAATCCATGTAAAGGCCGCACGGGCGGTGCAGATTGTTCCACTGCGTCTCGTATTTGCCGTTGCCGTCGAACACCTGCACGCGGTGGTTCTCACGGTCGGCGACATAAACCCATCCATCGGCGTCGGTGCAGATGTTGTGGACAATGTTAAACTCGCCCGGACCGGTGCCGGGCTCGCCCCAAGACATCAGCAATTTCCCGTCTGGCGAGAATTTGTGCACTTTGGCATTGCCATACCCGTCGGAAACGTAGATCTCGCCTGTCGGCGACAATGCAGTATGCGTGCAGCGATGGAATGGCTCTCCGCTCATATACGGCGAAGGCCTGCCGGGAATGCCGATCTCCAGCAGGATCTTGCCGTCCAGCGAGCATTTACGGACGCAATGCGCCCCATCATCGGTCAAGTAGATGCTCTCGTCAGGGCCCATATGCAGACCGTGAGCGCGCGGCCACAAGCCCTCGCCCCAAGACCGCAGGAAATTGCCGTCGCGGTCTAACACGATCATCGGATGCTGGCCTCGATTGAAGGCGTAGACCCGGCCCTCGGTGTCGACGCCGACCGCAGCGACCTCCTTGAACGACCAACCGTCCGGAAGCTTCGCCCAATTCTCGACAACCCGGTATTTGAAGTCGCCGCTGCCTACGATGTCTGCCATTTCTCTCCCCTCCCTCAGGTGGCGTCCGCAAGTCGAGGCGAGCGATACGACCGAGCGCATGTTGCCTCGTCTTCCGCGCAACGCACGGATGTCCGGAAATCCGCTGCATCGCGACCGTACATGCTTCAAGACGCTCCCGCTGGACAGTCCCCAGCATGAGGCACGCCGCTCCTGACATAAAGAAAATTCCTCGCCTCAGGAAGCTGCGAAGCGGCGCTCCGGAAGGACGTACGCCGTGCTCCAGCCGATCGTCCAGGCACCTGTCGCCCCGGCTTCGGGCGGCGCCCCGCGCCGGCCCGCGGGTCCGTGACGCAACAGAAAGTGCGCTGCGCGGGCGAATCGACGGTGCCGACCCGCGGGTGAGGTGCACACTGTTCCTTGACAGGCATTGCCGTGCAGGTTTGTCGATACCCCGAACCGGAGCGCGCGCGATGCGCGTGTTCCAGCACCTTTCGCGAGGCTTTACGGCCGAATCCGCTGGACACCGAGCCGTTTCGGTCGCCCGAGCAAGTTAACCTCAGGGCTCTCGGGCAGAGCGGGCGGGTCCTGTTCCCGCAGAGCCTTCAACGCCCGCCAACGTGTGCGGGTTGCGGTTGGGCGAATGCGCCAGTTTGGCACGGGACCACCAGTTCCACGCGAGCGCCTCAGCCAGCTGGTCGGCCAGGCAACCGTAACTTGCATCGGTCATATGCAGCCCGTCGGCCCCGATTATCGCCGCGGGCGCGAGCCGCTGCGTGTGGTCCCATTCGCGCATGATATCGAAACGACGAAACAGCCCGACATCGGCGCCGCGGGCGATGTCGGCGATCACCCGTTCCATTTCGGCCCAAGCCGAGCGTGCGAGTACTCGTGGCGCGTATTGCAGATCCATCAACACGACGTCGATCCGGTGCTCCTTCATTAGCGCGACACCCCGCGCAATCAACTGTTCGTCCGCCGAGAGGTCATCCCGCCGCAGCACCGCATTCGTGCCGACCTGCCAGATAACCAGATCGGGATGTTCGGCAAGGACGTCCCGGTGGAGACGGGTCAACTCCTCCGGTACGTCCTGCCCGCTCATGCCATGGTTGATAACCCTGATCGGGATGGCGGGAAACCGGTCCTTCAGATCCCGTTCGAGACGATTCGGATAATTCATCGCCGGGCTGCTCGCACCGACTCCGAGAGTCGAGGACGAACCCATTGCCACAATGGTCAGCGGCTTGCCGGACTGCACATGGGATGCGCTTCGCTCGAGCGCGGTGTCGATGGAGCTCAGCACCGGCGAGGCGTCACAGCTTGCCGGGCCCGCAGCCAGCGCCGGCTCGGCCAGCATCGGCAAACTGGAAGCCCAGGTGATGGCGAGCGCGCCGAGGAGGCGGCTTATGACGGGGCATCTTATGTCGCGCCTGGCACTCAATGCAGGGCAATCCGGATGGCTTGCGCCAGCTTGCCCGCGATGCATTCGTAAACTTTGCCGGCAAGAGCGGCGCGTTCGCCTTTCACGACCCCGTCAAAATTGAACACGTTCTGCTCGCTCCAGTAGCGCATCATTTCGAAACGCGGAAAGACAATGACGTCATTGACATCACCAACCCGGTGAAGCGCATCGAGATAGCGCTCGAAATCGATCACGGTCGCGGTACTGTGTGAGAATTGCATGTTGACGAGCATGATGTCGATCCCGCGCGCCTTTAGCTCGTCGATGCCGGTTTGCAAGGTTGTGGCAAACTCATCGACGCCGACGCCGCGCACGGCATCGGTCGTACCGGTTTCCCAAAGTACCAAAACGGGATCTTCGGGTATCACGTCGGTCGGGAAGCGCTCCAGCATCTGCTGTGCGCTCTGCCGCGGAGCCCCCTGATTTACGACAGTGATCGGCGAGGATGGATACCAGCGGGCGAGGATCTCCTGCAGACGGTGAGGATAAGCGAGGTTGGGCGAACCAGCAGCCAAACCCCTCGTCGAAGCTCCGCCGATCGCGACAATCTTGACCGGCTCATTGGCGTGAAGTCTTTCGGCGAGATGAGGCAGCTTTTCGTCGATTTGCATCAGTTCGTCGGGAACCTCGCACGCGTCGGGACCCGCGAACGCCGCCGGCAAAGGGGACAATTCCGTCAGCACGAGCTCTCCGACCAGCAGCAGTAGCGATCCGCCGCGCCGGACGGTCCGGCGGCTGATCATGGAGTGATACGTTTCTCGCGAACCGGCTTGCCGGAGCGCTCCCCCATGGCCACCCGCTCCATGGTTTTATACCAGTCGATCATTCTCGCAATGAGGCACATCGCGAGAACACCCGCAAGATTGACGGCGAGCTGGGTCACAATCCCGGAATCGTATTCCGAAAGCACAAAATGGCCCAGCGCAGAGAGCAGAATTCCGAGACAAAAAATCTCCAGCGAGTGTTGGCCACAAAGAATCCACGGTTTGGCTGCCGGCCACCGTAAAAATGCGGCGTCCCGCGACACAAGGGCCGCAACAATCAGTACAGACGCAAAAAAAGGAATGAGGCGGATCGCGGACAAATTACTCTTATTGATGGGGGACAGCTCCTTCAGGAAAAGGCCCGGAAACGAGTCCCACACGCCATGGATTGTCCAGCTGAACCTGATGACGAGGCCCACCGCCACGATTACGGCTGCCGCCGGGAGAGCAATACGTTGCAGACGGCGCCAACGGCTTGCTCGGACGCCGTTGACGCTCAGCGCCGCCCCTGCGATGAACGGGAATTGCCAAGCGAGCGGATTGAAATACCAGACATCGCCTTCAGGATAGGCCGGCACCGATAGGTTGGTCAGCTGCACGATCACGTAGAGCAGGAAGGACGGAAGCAATACCATGAGCGGCTGTCGCCGCAGCCCCAGGAGGACGATCGGAAAAATAGCCAAAAGCAGGATGTACAAAGGCAGAATGTCGAGAAACGTCGGTTGAAATTGAAGGAGAAGCGCCTTGACGATGGCGACATGCGGCTCTCCGAGAAAGTCCCCGACACGCATCTCATCATTGTACATGGGGTTATTGAACGTCATAACCGTGTACGACACTTCGGCAGTGAACATGACGAAGAGGAAGATATGGGCAACATAGAGCTGCCACGCGCGCCTGAGGATCCGCGCGGTGGCGTAGGATGGCCCTTGTAAGGCCAGCGTTCGGCCGTAAACGAGTGCGGCGGTGTAACCCGAAATAAAAATGAAAATCTCTGCAGCATCATAAAATTGGACTGCCTGGATTGTGAAATTGCTAAGAATATTTTCCGGGATATGGTCGATAAACATAAAAATAAGAGCCACACCGCGGAAGAAATCGAGACGAAAATCGCGTGACTGAACAGGCGGCACGATCGATCTCTGGAAATTCTGGTAGCGGCAGCAGCGCGCCGGCACCTAACTTAGCAAATCCGTGCAAATCCGTCGATGTGGCGCAGCATCCGGGAGGAGGCGAGGCGGCCGGCTTCGCGTAAAAAGCAACCGCCCGCGAGCCCGGGCACAAATACCGGAGGTCTGAACGGATCGCCCCATTCGGGACAGCTGCGGGAGTCAAGGACGGTAAGCCGCATACGGTCCGTCTGCGCCGGAATTCATCCCCTGCCGCACCACGGCGGTGCGTTCACGCCGCTGCGGCTTTTCCCGAACCTCCTGTTGCGGGCCTGCGGCTGACGATCCGCGGGGTCGGCTGAGCCCTGATCCTCGGTGAGGATCGTCGCCGCGCATACGCCCTCACGAGCCGGCTCAACCTCTCGCCGTCGCGCCTTGCCGGACGCCGCCCCAGCGCAAGCAGATCGAGAAATCGACTGTGTAACGAGTAGGCTTCGAGCGCCACCTGATCGCAGGGCGCCTTTGCTCTGGTGGCTTCGCAGGTGAGTTTGCAGACTCGGGAACGCGGCTCGGCGCATCGCGAGATAGTTGTGCCACGGGACCGCCGGCGCCGGCGAGATTGTGGTTTGCCGGCCGCGCTACTCGACGCGCACGATAAAGGAAGCCTCTGTTTTCTGGCGAATTTCGTCGAGCGATACATCGGGCGCCAGCTCCGTCAGCGTCATTCCCGCGCGGTCGATCTCAAAAACCCCGAGATCGGTGATGACCATGTCGACCACCCCCTTGCCGGTCAGCGGCAGGGTACACTCCCGCAGCAGTTTCGGCTCGTTCCGCGCCGTGTGCTCCATCAAGACGACGACCCGCTTGACGCCCGCGACGAGATCCATGGCGCCGCCCATCCCCTTCACCATCCGCCCCGGGATCATCCAGTTGGCGAGATCGCCGTTCTGCGCCACCTGCATTGCTCCAAGGATCGAAACATCAATGTGACCGCCGCGGATCATCCCGAAGGACTGTGCGCTGTCGAAATAGCTGGTCGTCGGCAGCTCGGTGATGGTCTGCTTGCCGGCATTGATCAGGTCGGGATCCTCCTCGCCTTCGAACGGGAAAGGCCCCATTCCGAGCATGCCGTTCTCGCTCTGGAGCTGCACCGTAATCCCGGGCGGGATGAAGTTCGACACCAGGGTCGGGATTCCGATACCGAGGTTGACGTAGAAGCCGTCTTGCAGTTCCGCCGCGGCGCGGCGTGCCATGTCGTCGCGTGACCAGGCCATGTCGCTGGACTCCTGTTTCAGTTGCCGCGCTTTCGCACCGTACGCTGCTCGATGGGTTTTTCGAATGTCGCGGCGCGCACGATCCGCTGCACAAAAATACCCGGCGTATGGATGTGGTCGGGATCGAGCGCGCCCGGCTCGACCAGATGCTCCACCTCCGCCACGGTGATCCGTCCGGCGGTCGCCATCACCGGATTGAAGTTGCGCGCCGTCTTCCGGTAGACGAGGTTGCCTTCCCGGTCGGCCTTCCAGGCATGGATGACCGAGAGATCGGCGACCAGTCCTTTCTCCATCACATAATTCTCGCCGTCGAACTCACGAACCTCTTTTCCTTCCGCGATCAGCGTTCCGACTCCGGTCTTTGTGAAGAATGCCGGAATTCCGGCCCCGCCGGCGCGAATCCGCTCCGCCAGGGTCCCCTGCGGATTGAACTCCAACTCGAGCGCGCCGCTCAGATAAAGATCGGCAAACAGCTTGTTCTCGCCGACGTAAGACGACACCATCTTGCGGATTTGCCGGGTCTCCAGTAGCAGGCCGAGCCCGGCCGCGTCGATCCCGGCATTATTGGAGATGACGGTTAGCCCCCTGACGCCGGAATCACGGATTGCGGCGATAAGGAGTTCCGGTATGCCGCAGAGTCCGAACCCTCCCGACATGATCGTGATGCCGTCGCGCAACAGGCCGGCGAGTGCGGCATGAGCATCGGGATAGATTTTGTTCATGAGGGGCTCCTGCGCAGAATGGGCAGCCGATCATACCCCTGCCGGCAGTTTCGGCCACCCTGTCGCGCCTGTGCTGCTGCATTGCGTTGCCGCCCTTGTCCCGGCGTCAGCAGGCTCCAGCACCCCGGATTGGCCCGCCCTCGCCTGCGACCCTTCGAACCACACGCTCACATTGATTACCGTTGAGCGTGAACCAATTCGCTGAAGCCACGTGAAATCAAGGCGTTGCATCCCGCCGGCCCGCTTTCCTCGACGCCGAGCTCTTTGAGCAGCAGGAGATATTCCGCCAATGGCACCCCGACGCCAAGCTCGCGGTTACAGATCGGCGCCGGCCTCCGTCGTGTCGAATGCGATGCTGGCGAGGCTCACAAGACTCCGCCGGGTACGCGGCGCACACTCAGACGATCCAACGTCATTTGGCCAACGTCATTTGGCCAACGTCATTTGGCCAACGTCATTTGGCCATTTGGCGCCGGATCGTGCCGAACGGGGGTGACTCGTCGCAAGGATCGGCAAAAGGGCGGCACCCCCACATGGTCACTCTCCGAATGGCTCGATCGCGTCCGGCAGCTCATCGAGCTCATCCAGGCTTCGCCCGCTGCTCCTGCCGCGGAAGGCCAACCGACCAATCCCCCGGCCGGCGCCTGCGGCACAAAATACTCCAATCTAATGCGCTTCCTTGAATTGAACCGATCCGCTCCAGCGCCCGTTCGGCTCGATGACGCGTCTCAATTCCATCGAGAGCGGCCGCATGCTGACCCAGGCGCCGGTTTGAGATTGCTCGTTGCGAGCGCTTGCAGGTCGAGCGTGGTCTCCCGAACGCGCCTCGGTCAGCGCCTCAGCCGTTGCGTCTCGCAGCGTGATTCTGATTCCCGCGCTATCGGCTTCGCTGGGCGCCATCTCTCTCAGCGGCACCAGCAAACCCTACAGGCTTCCGTCCTCATTTGGGGAACCTTACATATGTCGATACGGTCGAGCGTGAGATGGCCCAGATGCCGTTCGCGAAACGGCGGGCGGGCATTGGTGATCGGGCGTGTCGCCTTCCCGCCGGACCTCGTACCGATCCGAACCGGCCCGATCGATCACACCATCCGGACCCGCTGCGATGGCGTCGACGCTCCTTGTACTGATCGAGATGCGGCTGCGCCGCTGGTGTCGGCTGCACAAGGAGGACAGCGGTCGTGACCGCAATCGCCGATCCGAACCGC
>JAFMSA010000499.1 GCA_017353855.1 Alphaproteobacteria bacterium | reverse complement strand
CAAGGGGCGAGCGGGCCGCCGGCTCCCCGCCGTTCGGCCGTGACGGGACCAGCGGCTTCGGCGTGTAGGAATCAGGTGGCGGCGGTTTCCTGATCCAGCCCGGCAGCAGTCCAACCCGCCTGGGCGTCTCTGCGGGGCGATCCGGCAGCGGCGCGACAGTCTGCGGGCCGGCGAGCCTGAGGCCTTCGCCGGACCACCCTTCGCGGCCGATCAGTGAGGTTGTGTCGAAGGTAAACCGGTCTGCGATCTCGGCGAGACCGGTGCGGCAGAGCATGTGCCAGCAGGGCTCTCTTGGCGGGTCGCGGCCCTGCCAGCCGCAGATATAGAGCCGGTCCTGTGCGCGGCTCATCGCGACATAAAGAAGCCGCCGGTACTCTTGGAGCTGCCGCGCGCGCGCCGCCTGTCTTTCGGCAGTGTAGAACGAGACGGCCAGATCGCGCCGCGGGCACCACAAGGGGAGCTGTTCGCGTTCCGACCACAGCAGACTCTCCGGCGGCTTTGGCAGTTGCATCGTATCGGGCAGGAACACGACCGGGGCTTCAAGGCCCTTGGCGCCATGCACCGTAAGAATGCGGACCTCGTCGCGCTGTCGCGCGCCAAAATCGCGTTTGATCTCGGTGTCGCCCGCGACCAACCAGTGCAAAAAGCCCTGCAGGGATGGCGCGTGCTCCCGTTCATACGCGAGCGCCAGTCCAAGGAACTCCTCAATCGGATCTTCGGCCTCGTTTCCCAGGCGCTCGAGCAGCGCATGGCGGCCGCCGCCGGCGCCGAGGAGCTCGGCGTATAGCTCGTAGGGGGGAACAAAATCGGCGCGGGCGAGTAGGTCAGACAGCCGATGGGTTACCGAGCACAGCTTGGCGCTGCCCGGGGCACGCGAGCGCAGACGAGCCCACAATTTTTCCTGACCGCGCCCGTAGGCGAGATCGAAAAGGGTGTCCTCGTCGATGCCAAACAAAGGACCCTTCAGAACGGTGGCGAGTGTGAGGTCATCCTCGGGCAGCAGCAAAAACCGGCCCAACGCGATCAGGTCCTGTACGGCGAGCTGCTCCGTCAGGATGAGCCGGTCGGCCCCCGCGACCGGTATGCCGCGCTGCTTTAGTGCGCGCAACAGTTCACCGACGAACAGGTTGCGACGCCGCACCAGCACCATGACGTCCCCGGGTCGGATCGAGCGGCCGCGCGCCTCCAGTCTCTCCGCGTCGTCGAGCCAGCGCTTGATCTTCGCGGCGATCGCGAGCGCCACCCGGGTGCGCGGCTCGCTGACGCGATAACGAGTAATCGGTAGCGCGTCAGGGTCAGGGGTTTCTTCGGCACGTGGAACCGCCGGCGGCCATAGTTCGACCAGTCCCCCCTGCCCGGTGCGCGCAGCCGAGTGCCGTATCTCAGTGCCGTCGAGCGCAACCCCGTCATGCGCAGCCTGGTGCCGAAAAGTCGCGTCGATCGCACGCAGCACCGGCTCGGTTGAGCGAAAAGAGATCTCCAGCGGTATGAGCCGCCAGCCCTGTCGCGCATCGATGACGCGTTGCTCGAAGTGCCGGCGCATCTCGAAAAACGCGCGGGGATCGGCACGTTGAAAGCTGTAGATCGACTGCTTCGCGTCGCCCACTGCAAAAATCGTGCGCTGACGATTGCGCGCGCTTTCGCCGGCAAAGAACTCCTCGGCAAGTGCGGCGGCGATCTCCCATTGCTCGGGGTTGGTGTCTTGCGCCTCGTCGATCAGAATATGGTCGAGACCGCCATCGAGTTTGAAAAGGACCCATGGCGCCACGTCGCGGCGCCGCAACAGGCCGAGCGCCTTCGATACCAGATCCTCGTAGTCGAGCAGCCCGCGGGCCCTCTTGCGCTCGTCATAGGTGCGGATCAGCCTGTCGCCGAGCCGGATCAGAGCGCAACTTGCCTCGACCAGGGCGGCGGCGGACTGCGCCTGCCGGAATTTCTTGACGCGCAGGGCTTCGTTCGCAAGAACGTTCCTGACGTCGCAGGAGGCCGCACAAGCCGCGTCCTGGGTAATCAGACGCTTGCGTATTTCGCCTTCTTCGGTCAGGTACGCGCCGAGATAGCCGATGAGCATCTCGGTCCGCTCTCGCGGAGCCTCGCACCACGCGGCGAGAACCGCACCGCGCTCGCGGTCCGCGGCGGATCCGCCGGCCATCGCCACCGCGGCAGCCCTGAGCCCGGCTTCGTCGCACGCCCCCTCGGCGCAGAAGTGCGCGACGACCATTTCCTCGCTCGCTCCCGGCGGTAAACCAGTCGCGGCGCACAATTCGTCGCGCAGCTCGCGGTGACCTTTGCACCGGATCCGGCTAAGCTTTGCGCGCTCTGCCGCAAGCTCGGCCATCAATATTCCGAAACGCGCTTCGGGAGCATGGCGGGCGACGACCGCGAGTGCTTCGCGCAGATCCGGGTTATGAGCCTCGCGCGCCGCGGCGACCACCCGCTCGGCTGCCTCGATCAGCGCCTCTCGGGCGCTGCGCTCGTCCATGACGGCGAATTCCGCCGGTACACCCGCCTCCAGAGGAAAGCGCCGCAACAGCGTCTGGCAGAAGCCGTGGATCGTCGCGATCTTGATGCCGCCAGGGGCGTCGAGAACCCGCGCAAAGAGCTGCCGGGCCCGCGCCAAGCCCCACTCGTCGGGGAGCCGCCCGGTTAGATTCTGCAGTTTCTGCGCGAGCGCCCCTTGCTTCGCCGTTGCCCATCCGGCCAGCTCTTCATTGAGCCGGTTCGCCATCTCGGCGGCGGCGGCGCGAGTAAACGTCAGGCACAGAATCCGAGCGGGATCGGTGCCGTCGAGCATCAGCCACAGCAAGCGGTCGATCAGCACCCGGGTCTTGCCGGTTCCCGCCGAGGCGGAAACCCAAACCGACGCGCTCGGGCGAGCAGCTTCCCGCTGCGCGCTGTTCACGCCCTTTGGGCGGGTCATTCGTCGGTCTCCTCGGCAAGCCGCTCCAAATGCCGGTAGTCGGAAAAGCGCGGCGCCCAGCGCGGCGACGGAACCGCCAAATAGGGTGTGTTCGGATCGTCGAAACGCTCGACCAGCGCCTTTACGCGGGCGCTCACGAGATCGATCAGCCCGTCCGGATCGGCGTTGTCAATCGGGCGCCGCTCGCCCGCGGGCCGCCCACCGCTCAGCCGCCAATACTCCAGCGCGGTCGCCGATCCGTTGACGCCGGCGAAGCCGCCAGCTCGCAGGATCGCCCCTTCGAGGGGGAGCTGCGGTGCGAGGCCCGCCTGAACCGCGGACGAGGAGGGGACGCTGCCGGTCTTGTAATCAACCAGCAGGAAGCCTCCGTCGATGAGGCGATCGATCCGATCGGCCTTGGTCGTGATAGTGAAGGGGCCGCCGCGCGAGGCAAAGGTCCAGCGGCCCTCGCATTCGCTCAGGCTCTCGACGACGGCGGGCCGATGCGAGCGCTCCTCGGCCAACAACCAGTGGGCGATGCGCTCGAAACGTGGCCACCAAAAGGCCCAGGCGCCGGGACGCGACAGAAGCGTCCCAAACTGATTGCGGGCGATCCGCAGCAGCTCCGAGTAGGCATTGGAAGGCAAGGTCCCCGGGAAACAGCGGACGAACGCCTCGAGCGTCCGATGGATGATCGTGCCCAGTTCGGCCGGACCGGGATCGGCGTCGAGCTCGTGGAGCGGCGCGAGCCCGAGTATATGGCGCGCATAGATCGCGTAAGGGTCGCGCAGCCAGGTCTCGATCTGCGTCACCGACAGCTTTCGCGGCCTTGCGGCGAGAGGCGGGCGCGGCTCGGCAGGGGGTAGCGGCCGGTACTGCTCAGCATCGTCGATCAGCTCGGCGGCACGCCGAACCACCTCGTCAGGGCCGAGCGCGTCGCCCAGACCAACGGCCTGCAAAACCGTATCCAGGCGCAACAGCCAGCGCGAGGCCACGGTCGGAACGCCTTCACTTCGCGTAGCGCGGGTCAGCGCCACCTCGGGGGCGCCAAGCGCCTGAGCAAAATCATGCGCCGCGATCCCGATGGCGCGTTCCGGCAAGCCGAGGCCGAATTCCCGGC
>JAFMSA010000498.1 GCA_017353855.1 Alphaproteobacteria bacterium | reverse complement strand
TGTCCCAATCATTATTCATGCCGCGGAACGTTCCCGGCTTATCGGCCGGGTTCACTGACGACCGAGCCATGCGCTGTGGCGATATGCCGGAATTCCGCGGCAAGGCCGCGCTTGAAAAACTCTTCGGGACCCGCGGCGAACGGAAACGGGATTATCGGCTGCGCCAAGAAGTTCGCACGTTAACATCGCCCATTATCGCGGGCGCGAATGGAAAAAACCGGACCACTGGCGCCAAGTTGACCGGCTGAGGTGTAAAGGTCCGGGTGATGCGCGTGCAGTACGGAAGCACCTGTTCATGCCGACGGTCCTCGGCAGACCCAGTGCAATGGGATTGATTTGATGTCTAACGACGCCGCTCTGCCATAATACAGGCGAGCGCCTAACCGCGGCATTTCACGATGCGCAATGGCGTATAAGTCAGCGCCACGGCACCGTCCTGCTTCGTGACGCGCACGCGGGTGCGCACGAGGCCGCGCTCACGGCGGCTCTCGCTGCGCCGCGCCTGGATGATCTCGCATTCGGCATGGATCGTGTCGCCGGCAAAGACCGGATTTTCGACATTGAGTTCCATGTGCACAAACGCAAGACCCGTGTGCTGCATCGTCGACTGCACCAGGAGGCCCTCGGCAAAGGCATAGACGAGCGCCGCCGGCGCCAGGCGCCGCTTGAAATCCGACTCATGTTCGAGGAACTCGAGGTTCGTGAACAACACCTCGAGCATGCCGGTGCAGTTGACGAAATTCGTGATGTCGGCCTCGGTAACCGTGCGCCCGATCGTCCTGAACCGGCGGCCGACCGGCAAATCCTCGAAGTACAGGCCGAGCCCTACCGTCTCCATACAGCTCTCCTTTACCGGCCCGACCCGACAGCGCGATGATGCTCTGCCGGAACTGATCATCGCCTTCGACGGACAGCCCGGAATCTCCGAAAGCGCATGGTTCGCTTATAGGCTGCGCCGGTATTCACGCTCGGGGCGCGATGCCGGGGCGCCCCGGAATGATCGTGATTGGCGTTAGCGGTCGGCGACGGGCGGCAAGCCGGCGTCGCTGCGGGTCTCGTTGATGATCTGCAACACACGCTGGCGATAGGGCAGATACTGAAGCCCGAATTCCTGGATCAAGCGGCTGTTGTCGATCAGGTAATTGCCGGAGACCTCCTTGCCGCCCGTCTCGTGCTCGAACGCAATCTGCGCGTCGGGCAGGAACTCGCGCACAAGCACCGCGAGATCGCCCAGGCTGATCGGCGTTCCGCCGGAATTGTACACTGCATAGCGTGGCTTGTCGGTCAGCAATACGCGCGCGAACACCTCGGCAATGTCGTCGACATGGATCGGACAGCGCATCGCGTCCTTGTACGGAAACGAAATCGCCTCGCCGCGGGCCGGAAAGGTGATGCATTTGACGTGGTCGACCGAGCCTACGATCTTGTCCGGACCGGTCACATTGGCCGGGCGGATCGCCGTGATCTCCATACCGTGCTTCTCGCGGTAATCCTGAGCCTGCCACTCATTGAAAATCTTGTGCATCGCGTATTGCACGTGGCCGTGACGAAAATCGTCCTCATTAACCGCCCGTTCGCCATAAAATTTCTGCTCGCCGCTGACCGCGAGCGAACTGGCGAACACGACACGGCTGACGCCGCACAGCCGCGCTGCCTCAAAACAATTGTCCATCCCGACAATGTTCAGTTTCAAGGCGGTATGGGGTGGATGCTCACTGCCGAGAAAATAGGCGAGATTGACGATGCGCGAGGGCTTCGCCGCCACAGTGACCGCAACGACGTCGTCGAACTGAGTGACGTCGCCGCGAACGATACGGACCTTGTCGCCCAGCTGCCCGTACGACGCGGTGCCGGGATTGATATCCATGCACACGATCTCTTCGCCGCGCTGAACGAGTAACGGAATAAGACGGCGGCCGATAAAGCCGGTTCCGCCGAGGATCAGGGTGGTCATAAATCTCTCTCCCTTGCCTGCCGGGTTGCCCGGACCGACGTTAGACCGCTTCCACGGGGCGGGCAATCCGGCCTAATCTCGAAAAAAGCTGAGCGATAGCGCGGCAGGAGGCGAGCTGCGATGGCTGCGATCGGTTTTGCCAATTGCGCGGTGCTCGACGGCACCAGCGGGGAGCGGCGAGAAGATCACCATGTTCTCGTCGAGGACCGGCATATCCGCGAAGTCTCGGACCGGCCGATTGCGATGAGCGCCGCCGAAACGATCGACCTCAAGGGACGGACGTTGATGCCCGGGCTGATCGACGCGCACGTCCACGTCCTTGCCGTCGACGCGGCACTCGCCCGGTTGTCCGACCGGCCCGTCACGCTGCTGACTTTGCAGGCGGCCGCGGTCCTCGAAGGAATGCTCCAGCGCGGTTTTACGACGGTCCGCGACGCCGGCGGTGCCGATGGCGGGCTCGCCGAAGCGGTGGAACAGGGTCTCGTCCGCGGGCCCCGTGTCTTTCCCTCAGGGCGCGCCCTGAGCCAGACCGGCGGGCACGGCGACGTCAGACCGCGCACGCAGTCGGTCGTCACCTGCGCGTGCTGCGAGGGAGGCATCAACCTCTCGCGCATTGCCGACGGTGTTACCGAATGCCGCCGCGCCGCGCGCGACGAGCTGCGCAGGGGTGCCACGCAGATCAAGATCCTGGCTTCGGGCGGCGTCGCCTCGCCCTATGACCCGATCTGGAACCTGCAATACAGTGAAGAGGAGGTGCGTTCGATCGTCGAGGAAGCCCGGGCCTGGCACACTTACGTTCTCGCCCACGCGTACTCGCCCGAGGCGATCCGCCGCTCGATCGATTTCGGCGTGCGCTCGATCGAGCACGCCAATCTCATCGACAGCGCGACCGCCGATCATGTTGCCGGTGCCCAGGCTTTTGTCGTGCCGACGCTCGCGACCTATGACGCGCTCTACCGATTTGGCAGGGAGCTGGGCTTTCCCGAGGTGAGCATGGCCAAGCTCGCCGAGGTGCGCGAGGCCGGGTTGCACTCGCTCGAGATTCTGCGAGGGGCCGGCGTCAAGATCGGGTACGGCACCGACCTCTTGGGGCCGATGCACCGCCACCAATCACGTGAATTCGTGATCCGCGCCGAAGCGATGGCGCCGTTCGACATCATCCGCTCGGCGACGATCATCAATGCCGAACTCCTCTGCCGTTCCGGCGAGCTCGGAATCGTCGCCCCCGGCGCGCGCGCGGACCTGATTGTCGTGGACGGCAATCCGCTCGCAGACATCTCATTGCTCGACGGCCAGGGCGAGCACCTGACGCACGTCATGAAGGACGGCGTGTTCTACAAGCGCTAGCATCGCGGGCATCCGTGCCGCCGAAAGAACAAACTCATGAAAAGGCGAGGCAGGGAGGGAGCATGACGGAAATCGCGACCGGGCGGGTCATCAGCGGCGAGCGCGAGATCTCGCGCGAGGCCATCATGGAGCGGGCCGCGCGGGCGGCAGTCGGGTTTGCAGCGCTCGGCGTCAGGGCGGGCGAGGCGATCGCTGTGGCATTGCGCAACGACTTCCCGTTCTTCGAAGCGAGCTATGCGGCGCAACGGCTGGGCGCCTACTGCGTCCCGGTTAACTGGCACGGCAAGGCTCCCGAGATCGGCTATGTTTTGCGGGATTGCGGCGCCAAGGCGGTCGTGGCGCATTCCGACCTGCTGGCGCAGGCCGGGCCGGCAATTCCGCAGGATGTACCGCTGCTCGTCGTGCCGACGCCGCCCGAGATCGCAAAGGCATACGGCATTGCCGCGCAGCAATGCCGGGTTCCCGCGGGCGCCGTGCTCTGGGACGAATGGCTCGCCGGGTTCTCGCCAATGCCGGAGGCGCCGCGCTCCAGCGCGTCAAGCATGATTTACACCTCGGGCACAACCGGGAATCCGAAGGGGGTGCGGCGGTTCAATCCGGGGCCGGAATTTGCCGGAGTTGTCGCTCTGATGACGCGCGAGGTCTTCGGGTTTTCACCCGAGCGGGCATGCCGGACCGTCATTACCGGGCCGCTCTACCATTCAGCACCGAATGCTTACG
>JAFMSA010000497.1 GCA_017353855.1 Alphaproteobacteria bacterium | reverse complement strand
GGCTGCCCCGCGAGCCATTGCATAGCGCACGCACCTCTGAACCGTCCGGCGCAATCGCATCCGGTGCACTGCTGATGCGCTTTGTCTCGAGCTCCATCCCGCGTTCTCCCTCGGTGCCGGCGCGACAAGCAGTTCCGGCATAATGGCCGCCGCGGTTCAGGATGCCGGGCACTGTGAGCAATCCGGACACCCCACCCGCTCGCACGGAGGTACGCGCCGCCGCCTGCGCCGGGGATACCACAGCCAGGTTCCCCGGGCGAATTACGCCAGGCCACGGTCTCTTGCCGCGTACAATAGATACACAAGTCGCGTTTTCAGTGTAAGTGATGACCGCCGGGGCAGAAAACCGGACCGGCTGGTGCTCCGGTTCGCCCGCCCGGACACGTCCTCTGCCCACGCCGATGCGTTGCAGAAGCTCCGGAACCACCTTTTTTATCGATCCGATTGAGGCAACCACCCCGAGCCGCCGCGATGAGGTCATGAACCAAAGATCACGTTCGGCCTGCGGTATGGTGAGGTTCGCAGGAGCTGCGTCGGCCGCAGCCATTGACGCAGCTTCGCAGGGCCGTGTCTGATTGGCGCCCAACAACCGGATACCGCCCCATGCCGTTCGACAATCCCGCCACCTCCCGCCTCGAACAGCGGCTGCGACGCGAGCTCCGCGGCGACGTGATGTTCGACGCGTTCAGCCGCGGGCGGTACAGCACTGATGCATCGATCTACCAGATCGAGCCGCTGGGTGTGGTTGCGCCAAAGAGCCGCGAGGATGCTGCCGCGGCGATCGCGATCGCGCGCGAGGAAGGGGTGCCGGTGTTGTCGCGCGGCGGCGGCACGTCGCAATGCGGGCAGACGGTGGCGCGCGCGCTTGTTGTGGATTGCAGCAAATTCCTGGACCGGGTGATTTCGGTCGATGTCGAGGGACGGCGCGCGCGTGTCGAGCCCGGGGTCGTGCTAGACCGGCTCAACCGGATACTCCGCCAAGACAAAGTCTTCTTCCCGGTCGACCCGTCGACGGCAAGCCGCGCCACAATCGGCGGGATGACCGCCAACAACAGCTGCGGCTCGCGCTCCTTGCGCTACGGCAACATGGTGCACAATGTGCGCGGCGTTGCTGCGCTTCTTGCTGACGGCACGCAGGCCTGGTTCGGTGAGGTGCCCGGCAATTTCGACGATAACGTGATGCCGCAGCGCTATCGCGAGCTCGTCCACCGCATGCGCGCTCTCTACCGGCGCGACGCGGACGAGATCGAGCGGCGCTTTCCGAAGGTGCTGCGGCGGGTCGGCGGCTACAATATCGACAGCATCGGCGAGGTCGGCCACAACATGGCGCGACTGTTGGTCGGCTCCGAGGGAACTCTCGCCTTTTTCAACGAAATCGAGCTCGAGCTGCAGCCGATCCCGGCGCACCGGGTGCTCGGCGTCTGCCACTTCCCGAGTTTTTACAGCGCGATGGCATCGACCCGACGGATCGTCGAGCTCGGCCCGAGCGCGGTCGAGCTCGTCGACCGAACGATGATCGAACTCTCGCGCGAGATCGCAATGTTCCGCCCGGTTGTCGATCGTTTCGTCCAGGGCGAACCGGCCGCGATCCTCTTGACCGAGTTTGCCGGCGAGGACCCGCCCGAGAACCTGCGGCGGCTGAATGCGCTCGGCGAGTTGATGGGCGATCTCGGCTTTCCGGGTGCGGTTGTCGAAGCGATCGATCCTGCGTTTCAGCAGGCAATCTGGGGCATCCGGGCGCAAGGCCTCAACATCATGATGTCGATGAAAGGGGAAGGCAAACCGGTCTCCTTTCTCGAGGATTGCGCGGTCCGGCTCGAAGACCTCGCAGATTACACCGAGCGTCTGACGCGCATCTTCGAGAAGCACGGCACCTATGGCACCTGGTACGCGCACGCGTCGGTCGGCTGCCTGCATGTACGGCCGGTGCTCAACGTCAAGCAGGAGCTCGAGGTCAAGAAGATGCGGGCGATTGCCGAGGAAGCCTTCGCGATGGTCCGCGAATACAAGGGTTCGCATTCGGGCGAGCATGGCGACGGTCTGGTGCGTTCGGAATTTCACGAGGCGATGTTCGGATCGCGCATCGTGCGCGCCTTCGAAGAGGTCAAGGACGCTTTCGACCCGGAGGGACTGTTCAATCCCGGCAAGATCGTCCGCGCGCCAAAGATGGACGATCGCAGCCTGTTCCGCTTCCCGCCGGACTATCGCCGATTGCCGGTCGACAGCGCCCTCGACTGGTCGGAATGGGGCGGTTTCGCTGCGGCTGCCGAGATGTGCAACAATAACGGCGCCTGCCGCGCCCGCGACGCCGGCGTCATGTGCCCGTCCTTCCGTGCGACCGGCGACGAGCAGCATCTGACCCGCGGCCGCGCCAATACGTTGCGGCTGGCGCTGACAGGCCAGCTGGGCCCCGACGCGCTCGTCTCGGACGATATGCGCCAGACGATGGCGCTTTGCATATCGTGCAAGGGGTGCAAGCGGGAATGCCCGACCGGCGTCGACATGGCGCGGATGAAGATCGAATTTCTACATCATTACCGCAAACACCACCGGCTCACGCCGCGCGACCGCCTGATCGCCTATTTGCCGCGCTATGCCCCGTTTGCAGCCCGGGCCGCGCCGCTGATCAACCTGCGCAACCGCGTGCCGTCTCTTGCCGCATTCGGGGAGCGGTTGTTTGGGCTCAGCGCAAAGCGCACGCTGCCCTCCTGGTCGACCGATCACTATCGCCGGGCCTCATTCGGAAGCGGTCGCGAGGTCGTGTTGTTGGTCGACACTTTCAATCGCTATTTCGAGCCGGAGAACGCGCACGCGGCCGAGCGGGTGTTGCGGCGAGCGGGTTATCGCGTCGTCTGTGCCGACCCGGTTCGGGGCCGCCCGCTGTGCTGTGGCCGGACCTTTCTCACCGCCGGTCTCGTCGAGGAGGCGCGCCGCGAGGCTCGGCGGATGCTCCGCGCGCTCGCGCCCTACCTGGCGGCGGGAACCCCGATACTGGGTCTGGAGCCGTCCTGCCTGTTGACGTTGCGTGACGAGCTGCCGGCGATCCTGCCTGGCGACACAAGCAAAGCGTTGGCCGGACGCGCGCGGCTTTTCGAGGAATTCATCGATAGCGAGCGCGCCGCAGACCGGTTTGCGCTCGCCTTTTCCACTATGGCAGGCCGAACGGCGTTGTTACACGGGCATTGTCACCAGAAGGCGTTCGGAACCGTCGACGCGGCAGTAAAGGCATTGCGGCTGATCCCTGGCCTGGCGGTCGAGACGTTCGATTCGACCTGCTGTGGCATGGCCGGGCCGTTCGGCTACGAGGCGGAGCATTACGAGATCTCAATGAAGATCGGCGAGCTCGGCGTCTTGCCGAAGATGCGCGCCGCGCCGCCGGACGCGATCCTTGCCGCGAATGGCACGAGCTGCCGTCACCAGATAGCGGATGCCACGGGCCGTAAAGCCCGGCACATTGTCCGCATTCTGGACAACGCATCCGAGGCAACCTGAGATGGAAAAGCCCGAGATCGTCTTCGAACCGCTGCCGGCCGACTCAACGAGCCGGTTCGTGATCGACTCGCTTGCCGCGTACAACATCGCGGCGACGGGGCAGGAGAGCTGGTATCCCGTAGGTGTTTTCCTAAGGAACGAGCGCGCGGAATGGTTGGGCGGCCTGCTCGGCAACATATGGGGTGGATGGCTGCATGTAACCCATCTTTGGGTGGCAGCGGCGAAGCGCCGTCATGGACATGGGACGCGGCTGCTGCACGCTGCCGAGCGTTACGCAATTGAGCGCGGCTGTCGCGGTGCCACGCTGGAGACACACACAGCTACGAGGCGCGTCCGTTCTACGAAAAACTTGGGTACGAAGTGTTCGCCGCGCTCGAGGACTACCCGCCCGGCCATAGGAAGTTCTATCTTCGCAAGGCCAAACTCAACGGTGGATGAATAACGCATGCGGCCAGTTGCGAGCCTCCCCCATCGTGCGGCAGCATTGCTCGATTTCTGGTTCGGGCCGGAAGGCGATCCCGATCGCGAGAGCCATCG
>JAFMSA010000496.1 GCA_017353855.1 Alphaproteobacteria bacterium | reverse complement strand
GCTGGATCGCGATCGGTTCGCCGATCAACCGAAGGCCGGTTTCCTCGTGTGTTTCGCGGATCGCCACGGTTTGCGGTGTCTCGCCGGTTTCGATCAGTCCGGCTGCCGCTTCGAGCTGCCAGGGCGAACTGTCGGCGAGAAGCGCCGGCAGGCGGAACTGCTCGACCAGGACGACGCTGTCACGATCGGGATCGTAGAGCACGATGGCAACGGCTCCGCCGCGCCTGAGCACGTCGTAGCTTCGCACGACGCTCCACTTGCCCGAAAACAACCGGTGCCGGAATTGAACCGTATCGACGCGGAGATAGCCCGCGCCGCCCGTCGTCGTGCCGCGGATCTCCGCGTCGGGATGTGCCGGGCTCTCCGACGACGATCGTCTCTTCATGCGGAACCGCGGGCGACGGCGTCGGTCGCGGCGGGGTGCGGGGCGCGGGGCGGACGAACAGTGGATTCGGTGGACTCGCGTGGTCGACTGTCGAGGGTGATCGTGCCGCCGCCATGCTGCTGCACGATGTCGCTGATCGATAAGCCGAGCCCGGGTACGCTTTCGCCGGTCGGCTTGGTCGTCAGGAACGGGATGAACAGCCTTGTGCGAACCTCGGGCGGCATCCCGACGCCGTTGTTGCGCACTTTTATCTCCACCCGGTCTGCGACCCCGCGGATCTTTACCCTCAGTGCCGGCTGAAAGCCCGGATCAGCATCCTCGCCGGCGCTTGTTCGCTGCATAAAATAAAAGCCGTCGCCAAACAAGTTCGGGAGGACGAGCGTTGTTTTCTGCGGAACGAGTTCGAATGGCATGCCAGGCCAGGGCCGGGTCGAGATTGCGCTCCGGCGTGATGTTGAAACTTCGAATCTTGTGCCCGCAAGCCGAGGAAGGCGAGGTTGAGCGCTTGCTCGACAAGCGCATTGGGGTCGACCTCCTCGCTCCCACGCCCCCAGGATACAGCCGCATGCTTGTTCGGCTTGCTTCGCTCGGGGATTTTGAGTCGAGAGGTTCCCGGTCAGCGTATCAGCCCGTCGAAATCGAAGATGCAAGCGCCCTCGAGCCTGTCCCGGGGTGGCAGCGGCGGCCTTTTCAGCCTCTCCAACAGCACCCCGGGAGAGCGGAAGCGCTTCTGATTGCGCCCTGGACGAATGCCGGCTTAAGCAAGCGGCCCGTTGATCAGTGCTTCCGGCGATCCGGTCTCGATTTCGATAACCCAGATGTCGGGGTCGCGTCCACGCTGACGGTCTATATAAGCGTCGGCCTCGGCTTCGCCGACCGGCGCGGGGCCGGTAGATCGCATCCAGAGGAGGTTGCCGTCTTGCCCGCGCGCCTGCGAGAGCACCGAGCAGCCGGCCTCGCCGCCGTTGAATTTGAGCACGATCGCGCCGGCGTCGGCGTCGCCGCGGGCAATGACCGCGATCGGAATAGCGGCAAGATCACAGCGGCGGATCAGGGCCTTGACCCAGATCCCGGTTTTAAGTCTTGCTTCCATCGCGAGGGTCAGCGACCGCTTGGTTCAACCGATGTCGGGCGCCAGCGGTAATCGCACATTCAAAGTAAGCCCGTGGGGTGTACGGTTTTCCGCTCCAATGGTGCCGCCCATCGCTTCGGCATTCCGGCGGGCGATCCACAATCCGATCCCGAAATAGCTCTCCAACACTTCGCTTGCCTCTTCGGCGCGCCGCTCGGAATAATAGCGGTCGAAGATATGGTCGAGTTGCTCGGGTGGAACGCCCGGGCCTTGGTCGGACACGGTGAGGTGCGCGAAGCGGCCGTCGCGTGTAAGATGGATGAGGATTTCGCCACCTGACGGCGAGAACGACACCGCATTGTCGATCAGGTTCTCGACGACGGTTTCGATCATTTCTTCGGAGCCCATCACGAACAGCCCGGGCAACAGGTCCGCTGAAATGGTAAGATCGTGGCTGGCCAGAACGATCGACACGTCGCGGCTGGCGAGGATAGCCGAGCGGATCTGGATCAGGCTGCCGATGACGCGTCCCAAATCGACCGGAACCCAAGGCTTCTCGATCAGATCCGCGGTTGCCTCGTCGAGCCTGCGCGCCGACGCCACAAGTCCGTCCAGTCGATCAAGCGAATATTCGAGCACCCCGATCGCTCGCTGAGCGCGTCGGCTGTCTCTGGGCAGCGCGCGGTGCAACGGCTCGAGCGATTGGCGGATCACGGCGATCGGCGTCTTGAACGCGTGCGCATTGTCTTCCGCTGTCCGCCGGATGTCGGCGGCCGAGCGGTGCAGGGCTTCCACCATTCTGTCGAACTCTGCCGCGACGTCAGCGAGTTCGGGCAGGTTGTTCCGGTCGGCAAATGATCCGGCATCGGGGCCCCGCTGGCGGATGCGTCGGGCGCGTCTGGCAAAGCGGCGCAGGCCTCCGCGCACGCTCAGCAATGTCGCAAAGGTCGTAACCGCCATCGCCAGGTAGATAGCGGCCGCGACGATTACCGGCGGGGTTGCCCAGTAGGGCTGGCCGAGATGGGCGCCTGGGAAGGCATCGGCCGAAAACGAGCTCACCACTGCCCAGCAGCCGGCGGTCGTCGCCAACGGCGTTACCGCGGTGACGATTTCGGCGCCTCCAGTCGGGCGATGATAAATCAACGAGAACGGCATCTCTGCCTCGCAGTTCTCGGCGAGGCGCTCGAGCACTCCCTGGCGGGCGAGGGTTTCGCGTTCCGCTTTGAGATTGCTCGGGGCGACCGGAGGCCAGGAGGCGGCATAATAAAACCCGCTGGTGCCCGCCGGTTGGAACAGCAGTTTTACGGTCGTCACCTCGCCGGCGTATCGCGCCAGTTCTCGCCCGAGCTCCGGCAGTGCGGCGCCGTCGGCAGTTTCGAGCGACGACAGCAACGACTCGCTGATTGTGCGCCCCTCGGCGCGCACACTGCGCAGCAGCAGTTCCTGGCTCTCCTCATAGGCCGCCCGGAATTCGAGATAGAGGAAGACCGGCACCAGGATAAAGACAATCCCGAGAAACGCGGTCTTTGCGGTCAGCGACCATGCCCAGTGCCGTGCGCGCCGCGACTCAGCTTTCCGTACTCCAGCGGTATCCGAATCCGGCGTAATTTTCGATATAGTCGAAGCCGGGATCGATATCTCGGAACTTCTTGCGGATACGCTTGATGAAGGTGCGTACATTTGCGCGATATCCTTCTGATCCATGTCCCGCAACGAAATCTTTACCGTGGACCAGATCATAGATGTCCCGGTAGCCGACGTCCTGGCCAGCGTTTTCGGCCAGCAAGGTGAGGATCTTGAATTCCGTCAACGTCAGGTCGATGGTGCGGCCACCCCAGAGGGCCCGGTTTGTGTCGAAGCGCAGCACGAGCGCCCCGAGCCGGAGCGCCGGCTCTCTTGTGGGCTCCGGTTCGGGGGCGGGCCGCCCGCCCTCGGCGATAAGCTGCAGTCGTTTCAGTAAAATCGGCAGACGGCGGGATTTATCGATAAAATCGACCGCCCCCCCCTCGAGGGCCGCCTCCTCGTAAATATCGTCGGACAGCACGGTCAAAAAGATTACCGGGATCGTCACACCGGTACTGCGCATTCGCCGCAGCACCTCAAGTCCCGTGAGGTTGGGCAGGCGCCAGTCCAACAGCATGACGTCGGCAAGGCCGCCACGGTGAAGGTATGCAAGGGCGTCTCGGCCGTTGCCGAAACTCGTGACCTCATATCCCTCGTCGATCAGGTTGAGCCCGAGCGACTCGCGGAACAGGTCGTCGTCGTCAACGAGCAGAAGATGCGGCATCGTGGTAGAGCGCTAGTTATCCCGGGCGGCAATCAACGATCTGAGGCAATCCTGTCGTCGGGCCCTATCGCCGCCATCCCCTCGCACCGCATAATGCAGCGTGCGCATGCGGCCGCTACGCAGGTCGAGGTAAAAATACAGGTCGAGTTCGCAATTGGCGTTTTTGTACCGCCAGACCGTCGCCGGGGGTTCCTCCGATCGCTCTGCCGCTGCCCCGAACATCCTGATCGCAGCAGGTTGGTCGAGCCCGATCAGCTTCGTGCCGGAAGCGTCCTGCCCCGTTTCGGTATCG
>JAFMSA010000495.1 GCA_017353855.1 Alphaproteobacteria bacterium | reverse complement strand
TAGCCTCGCGGGCACCGCCGGCGACGGGGGATGCCCGGCCCGCCAAAATGCGAGCAGCCGCTCGGAACTGCGCGGTCTCTCCCCGGCCCCCGTACGGGTCAGCCGGTCGCCCGTTGGTGAAACCTTCCGGGCCCGCCCCGCTCAGCCCGCCATTGTCTTAAGCAGAGCTTCGGCTGCCGCCAAATCTTCCGGCCTGTTGGCGTTGAAAAACGGATCGACCGGGGAGTCCCCGAACGAGACCGTTATCAGCCTATAACCGGCGGTCCATTGATCGACCTTGCGGACTCCATTCCCCACAACGGCCCGCCGCAGATCCTCCCGCAGGCGCACCGGCCACAATCCGAACACAGGATGCGAACGGCCCCGAGAGGCAGCACAGGCAAGATCAGCGCCACCCAGCTCGACCCCTTCCAAAAGCCGCGCCACAAGATCAGTCGGAAGGAACGGCGCATCAGTCGCGACGCTGACAACAAACGGACAATCCCGACAATGGGCCGCCGTCCAATCCAAACCCGCCAGCACGCCGGCAAGCGGGCCGGGGAAATCAGGGACGCTGTCGGGCACCACCGGCAGCCCGAATCTCGCGAAGCGGCCGGGATCGCCATTGGCATTGAGCACAAGCGCGTCGACCTGCGGTTTCAGACGCTCGATCACGCGTTCCAGCAGGGCAACGCCGTCGAGCATGCGCAAAGCTTTGTCGCCGCCGCCCATGCGCCGTGACTGCCCGCCGGCCAGCAGCAGGCCAACCACGTTCATCCTGCATCCTCCCCGATGCTGGCCTTGCGGGCGAGCCGAGAATTCTCTTCCTCGACACCCCGCAGATCGCGGTCGAATACGATGCGCTCGCTGCCGGCGAGCGCGACGAACCGCTTGCCCTTGGCGCGGCCGATTAACGTGAGCCCTGCCTGCCGCGCGAGATCAACCCCCCAAGCGGTAAAGCCCGAACGTGAGATCAGGATCGGGATACCCATCTGCACCGTTTTGATCACCATCTCCGAGGTGAGCCGACCGGTGGTGTAGAAGATCTTGCCCCTCGCAGAGATGCCATGGAGATGCATGTAGCCCGCGATCTTGTCGATCGCGTTGTGCCGCCCGACATCCTCCATGTAGAGAAGCGGCCGGTCCTCCTCGCAGAGGACGCAGCCATGGATTGCCCCGGCGGCGAGATAGAGGCTCGGCGCCGTGTTGATCTTGCGAGTCAGCGCGTAAAGCCAGGACGTGCGCAATACCGCATCCGTGTCGAGCCGGACATCCTCGAACTTCTCCATCAGATCGCCGAAGACGGTGCCTTGAGCACATCCGGAGGTCAGTGTCTTTTTCCTGAGCTTGTCCTCGAAATCGGTCTCTCGATCGGTGCGTACCACGACCGTCTCGAGTTCTTCGTCGTATTCGATACCGGTGACCCGGTCGGCCGCTTGCAACATGTTCTGATTGAGCAGATACCCGACCGCGAGATAATTCGGGTGATCGCCTATCGTCATCATCGTGACGATCTCGCGTCCGTTGAGAAACAAGGTCACCGGGCGCTCCATAACGACGGCGGTCTTCACGGCCGTGCCCTCGTGGTCGATGCCGGTGACGATGCGCGTTAGCCTCGGATCATCCGGTTGCGGGCGGACAGTAAATTCCTGCATGCGCTGATGATGGGTCGCAGCGGCTTTTGCCGCAAGGCGGCTGATGCCACATTCAGTCGCTGATCACGGATCGGGAGAGGGTGCGCGCCAAGGGCGCCCGTCCGGCCGGGCGAGAGACCGACCGATCACGCGCCGAGCGGGCGAGCCCGGCGGGCGGCCCTAACGAACGAGATCGGGGGCGACATTTTCAAAAGGCCGCCCTATCTTAACAAGAGGAGCCGCGGTGCGAACGAGCATGAGCATGGCATGATCGACCCGTTTGGACGAACCATCACCTATCTGCGCGTATCGGTCACTGACCGCTGCGACTTCCGTTGTGTCTATTGCATGGCGGAAGAGATGACGTTTCTGCCGAAATCCGAGCTCCTGACGCTCGAGGAGCTCGACCGCGTGTGCAGCGCTTTCGTCAGGTTGGGAGTACGCAAACTCCGTCTGACGGGCGGCGAACCACTGGTGCGGCGCGACATCATGACTCTCTTCCGTTCTCTCGGCCGTCATCTCGCCACGGGCGCGCTCGACGAGCTGACCCTCACGACGAATGGCAGCCAACTTGCCCGGTATGCTGCTCAACTGCGCGAGTGTGGCGTCGGCCGGATCAACGTCTCGCTGGACACGCTCGACCCGGCAAAATTCACCGAGATCACCCGCCGCGGCCGCCTCGATGTCGTCCTTGAGGGACTCAAGGCCGCTAAGGCCGCCGGGCTCGCGGTCAAGGTCAATACCGTTGCGCTGCGTGGCGTGAATGAGGACGAGTTCGACGATCTCGTCGCGTGGACCGGCGAACAAGGCTTCGATCTAGTGTTTATCGAAGTCATGCCGATGGGCGATATCGGCGGCGAGAACCGGCTCGAACAATACCTCCCGCTGTCGTTGGTGCGCGCCCGCCTGCAGCGGCGCTGGACGCTCGAGGAAACCGATTACCGCACGGGCGGCCCCGCCCGCTATGTCAACGTCCGCGAGACCGGCCGACGCCTCGGTTTTATCACTCCTTTGACCCACAATTTCTGCGAAAGCTGCAATCGGGTGCGGATGACATGCACAGGCACGCTGTACATGTGTCTCGGCCAGGAGGATGCGGCCGATCTTCGCACCCCGCTGCGACAGTCGGAAGGGGATGCGGCACTGGAGGCGGCGATCCGGGAAGCGATCGATCGAAAGCCGAAGGGCCACGATTTCATCATCGACCGGCGCCATAACCGGCCCTCTGTCTCCCGTCATATGAGTGTGACCGGCGGGTGAGCGAAACGCCACTGCGGAGGCGGATTGCGGTCGTCGCCGCCGAAAGCGAACCGGCCCAGGCGGCTCTCAGGGAACTCGGGGAGCTCTATGCCTGCGTCGATCCGCAGCGCGCTGAGGTCATCGTGCCGCTGGGCGGCGATGGCTTTATGCTGGAGACCCTGCATCGGTTCTTGCCGAGCGGGGTCCCGATCTACGGGATGCATCGAGGCAGCGTCGGGTTTCTTATGAACCCCTATCGCCCCGGCGGGCTTTATGATCGACTCGCGCTCGCGCAACCGGTCGTGCTGCACCCGCTCGAGATGGCGGCGGTGGACGAGCGCGGCGATAAGCACAAAGCACTCGCCTTCAACGAGGTCTCGCTGCTTCGCGAGAGCCGGCAGGCGGCAAAGCTTCGGGTCAGCGTCGACGGCGTGGTGCGGCTTCAGGAGCTGATGGCGGACGGCATCCTCGTCGCCACCCCGGTCGGCAGCACGGCTTACAACCTCTCGGCGCACGGCCCGATCATCCCGCTCGGCGCCGGGGTGCTCGCACTGACACCGATCAGCGCTTTCCGGCCGCGCCGCTGGCGAGGTGCGTTGCTGCCCCATGAGGCTCGGGTTCGGATCGATGCGCTCGAGACCGACAAACGCCCGGTCAGTGCGGTCGCCGATTTCACGGAAGTCCGTGACGTAGCAAGGGTCGAAGTCACCGAGAACCGCGATGTCTCGATGACTCTGCTCTTCGACGATGACTCCAATCTCGAAGAGCGGGTGTTGAAGGAGCAGTTCGCGACCTGAGGGACCTGCCGGGATCCCGCTACGTGATTGTGATCTGCAGCAAATAAAGCGAGCGGTAGTCGTGGCTTGTCGGACGACCGGCAGAGGCTGCAGCCTCCGCCCTCGGAGCGCAGAACATGCCGTGCTCAGGCACCGATTCGTGTTCGCGCAACCGGTCGAGGCGGTCCCTGCGCCCTGCGCGATCGGGCGGGCGGCAGCTTCGCCCTGCGGCCGGTTCCAATTGTCAGGTGGCCGCATCGATAAGCCGGCCTCGGGATCGATCCAATCGCCAGGCTCCTTGCCGACGACCGGCTCGCGAGAAGAAAGAGGTGCGGCGTGCCTCGGGGAGAGGCTGTATTGCCGCCAAGCGTCAGCGCAATCGCATTCCCGGCGGGAAATCGGTTAGCCGCCC
>JAFMSA010000494.1 GCA_017353855.1 Alphaproteobacteria bacterium | reverse complement strand
CCTGATTGATCTGGGAGCAGGCCCTTGATCGTTTCCCACTGGTCATAACCCAGTATATATCGGATCATGGTCAGCGTTTGCCAAAGCCGACCTCTCATGATTCCTATCAATTATTGATGGGATAGACTCTTTTTTCGCGTTATACCAGCCATTCGACTCGTTTACGTTTTACGTGCAAGATTGCAATAATTGGCGACACGCCCTAGTCAGGCATAGCCGAAACGCGACACGCAAAACCGAACAATCCGGCCCAAGGGACGACAAACACAACAGCACGCGGCAGTAGTCGTAGGCCAACAATCCGCGCGGCTGCCCGGCAGCGCTGCCGGCAATACGCATGATCGCGCGGCAGTAATGCCGCCAGCGAGGATCGGGTGACCATCGAAGTGCAGCTCGCTGCCGCCACGGCTGATCGGAGTGCCAGTAGGGCCCGGCGAGGACCGCTGCGGCGACCGACGCAGAGGCCTGCAAGGCCGGTCGGCTGCATGGGCCCCGTCATTCGAGCAAAACCAATTCGCCAAGCAGCGCCTGCGGGATCTCGCGCTGCATGATCGGGCTCCGATAGATGATGCAATGGGCGCGCCGGCGCCCGTGTGCAGGACGATTTCGGGATTGTGCCCGCGCAATACCAGTGTCACCGGGAAGCGCCGCTGGAGACGAGTCCAATGCGATACAGGGAAGCAATTTGCGTTCCGGCTGCTCGCGGCTGATTCATCGAGCTACGCCCTGGATCGTCGCGCGATGGATGTGCCGTGGGTGTCCAGCAGACCCAGGCTTTATGGCCGGCCTTCCTGTGGCGGATCACGCGCTCCTCGTAATTGGCGTAGATCCGTCAGTAAGGTATGCGTGTCGACCAGGCGGACCCGCGGCTCGTTTTTCGACTCCCTGACCGCCGCCCGTAACGTGAGCTGCACGATCGTGCCGCCGAGCCGGCGCCAGGAGCCTTGTCCCGGAGGAGCTGAGACCCGGAAAGGCGCCGGGTCTATCGTCGCGAGCAAGTCGTCTTTTTCACTTCGGATTGTCGACGGTGCCGATTCTGAAGATCCGGCCGCTGATATAAGGAGCGACTGCAACGAGGTTGGAAATCACAGAGGCATCGTTGGATAGCGCGAGCCCGGAACCAGCACGATCGCGCAGACCGCCAGGAGCACGCGCTGCCGGTAACGCGCCGCACCATCCGCCTGCGGCTTCGGCGTCCGAGGTGCCTGCGCGTCGTCTTCGGCGCAGGATCTGCGGCCTGATCAAGCGCTTGCCGTGCTCTGCCACCGCTGTCTCGCGCAGCACGCTCCGCGTCGCCTGGTCCCGCATCGCCTCTGGTCGCCTAATCGAAATCGCTCGGCAGGTCCGGCGAACGCCAATGTTCGAACATCCGCTCTATCTGGTGCCGACGGACGCGCCCGAGCGACAGATCGGTCGGCAGATTGTCCGCCGCAAAGAATCCGACCTCGCTGGTCTCTAGCCCCGGCCGCGCTGCACCGCCGAGGATCGCGCAAATGAAGAACAGCTTGTAGACATGGAATGCATGACGCGGGACGTGGCCATGCCGGTCGCTGTCGTAAACCGCTGCTAACTTACGGACCTCGACCTCAAAGCCAGACTCCTCGCGTACCTCGCGGATCACGCACTCGCTCGGTGGCTGGTTCACATCCGCCCATCCGCCGGGCAGGCTCCAGCGGCCATCAGTCGTTTCGCGCACCATCAGGACGCGCCCGCCACCGTCGAATGCCGCGGCACGAACACCCACCTTGGGAGTCGCATAGCCCGTCTGCTGTGTAAACAGCTCCTCGACACGGCCGGGCTCCGCCTCCGAGTGCTCCGACGCAATGCGAGCAGCCAGCGAGCGCAGTTCTCGATAGCGTTCCTGATCGTAAGGATCCCTGGAGAAGGCAAGCCCCGTTTGAGCGATCGCTTGCAGCTGGCGAACCCAATTTAGCCAGATCGTCTGCATCAATACCGTGCCGCCTCAAGCTGCCGGCTCGACCCGCTGACTCCTCGGGAGCGCGGTACGCGCTCGCCGATCCTGCGTCATGCAATCCGGCTGTCCGTCCAATTATACAAAGCCGCCCCGCGACGATCTGATCTGCGGCTTGGCGGCCTCTTGCCATCTAGGAGTTGTGCCGCACCTGCGGCAGGGATGCCGCGGCGCTTTCACGCAGGAGGGATAGGCGGCCGACTGCCCGCCGTTAGCATGAACGCGGCTAGTGGCACCCTAATCCACGCCGCGCCGGTTGCTCCTCGAGCCTGCCGGGCGGTCCGGCAGCGACAATCCAACTACCGCCGCCGCGCTCCCGGCGGAGGGTCTGGGTTCCGACGGGGCTGGCGGATTCGTCCGGCCGGGCAGGATCGGCCACCATCGCCGGCGTGCCAGCCTCTTCCGCCTTTGCGCGCAACATGAATGGCCAGGGATCCGGATACTTGGTTACATTTGCGATCAAGCGCCGCGTAGCCCTTATCCCCCCGCCAATCGCCGTGCGCTGGCCGGCGCACCGATCTTGCGATAGCGTGCCTTTCCGCAAAACACGCGCCGGTATTACCTTCTCCACATTTTCACTCGGCCGTTACCAGCCCTGTCGGCGCATAGAAAGAGAAGCCCGCCCCATGACCCTCGATATCGTCGTCATACAGCCTCTGATCGCACTGATCGCCGGAATCCTGATCCTGCTCGTGCCGCGCCTGTTGAACTACGTCGTTGCAATTTACCTGATCGTGATCGGCATTGTGGGCCTGTGGCCGCGCTTACCGTACTACGTTCCGCACTGAGTGGTGAGCACCGACGCGTCCCGCGGGACTGTTGCTCCCGTCCTCCGGCCGCGCGGAGCGCCGACCTATGGGAGCATCCTCGGGATTAGGAAATTCCCTTAATGCCGCCCAAAGAATTACCCACGTGCCGTGGACCCGCGGAGCGCTTCCGGCGCGCATCCCGAGGGCTACACGGCCGCTGAGCCCCCTCGCTCGGACAGGAAGGTGATCATGCCTGATCGGGTCTTTCGATCTGCTGCGGCACTCGTCGCGACAATCGGCGCGCTCGGGTGCCGCGAATTGCTCCAGCAGTACCTGGCGCGCGTCGAGCGGTACAATCGGGCGCTGAATGCGGCTGTCGTTACAGATCTCGACAGGGCGCGGCGCCATGCCGATAAAGCCGATGCCGCCTTCGGCCGTGAAGAGAATTGGGGCCCGCTGCGAGGCGGCAAGGCCGGCGTGATCATCGGACGCGTGGCGATACGCGCGAGCGCGAGCTTCAGCCTCCAGACAACCGGGAGCGTTATCCGGGGAATAGGTTGGCAGTACTGCCGCGTGCTGCATCACGCCGACGGCTACTCCTACGAGACACCAAACAACAAGGGCAGCGCTTCCTCCCTATGCCTGAAGGCAGGTCTCTGCGCGCTGAGTGCTTGATGACGGACCTGGTCGTAACGGGCGGTCGCGTCGTCAACCCCGCGGACGGGCGTGACGAAACCGCCGATACCGCCTTTGCCGACGGAAAGGTGAGCGCGGTCGGCCGCGGCCTTTGCGCTGCCGAGGCCGAACTCGTCGATGCCCGCGGGCTTCTCGTCGTACCCGGCCTGATCGACCTTCATACCCATGTCTACTGGGGCGGGACCTCGCTGGGGGTCGATGCGGCCGAGGTCGCGCGGCGAAGCGGGACTACGACATTTGTCGATGCGGGAAGTGCGGGCCCCGGGATTTTTCACGGTTTTCGGCACCATGTCATGGAGCCCTCGCCACTGCGCATCATCCCTTTTCTCAATGTGTCTTTCCCCGGCATTTTTGCGTTCAGTGCCGCGCTAATGGTCGGTGAGTGCGCCGATCTGCGCCTCGTCGATCCGCGCGAATGTGTGCGGGTCATCGAGGCGAACCGGGATATTATCGCTGGCGTCAAGGTCCGCCTCGGGCACAACGCCGGCGGCGCCTCAGGCGTTGCGCCACTCGACATTGCGCTCGAAGTGGCGGACGAAACCGGGCTTCCGGCCATGGCACATCTCGACAACCCGCCGCCGAGCCGCCGCGAGGTTTTCTCGCGGTTGCGGCGCGGGGATATCCTGACG
>JAFMSA010000074.1 GCA_017353855.1 Alphaproteobacteria bacterium | reverse complement strand
GACGTGAACTCCGGTCTGGCGAAGCTGAAGCAAGCCAATACGGTCCTCGTCGACCGGGAGGCGAGGCGTTTCCTCGGGATGCATCGCGAGCCGGCGGAGTCCGAACTTAACGGCGCCGCAGTCAAGATCGTCGGCAGCTTTGCTCTTGGACCCGATTTTCAGAGCGACGGCACCGTGATGATGAGCGAGCGTACTTTTGCGAGCCTCCTCCACCGCCCCGGGGGCAGCCAGGCGGTGGTCGATTTCGGCGTCATCAAGCTCGCCGCGGGCGCGGATCCGGCCGCGGTCCGGCAGGCGCTGCGAAAGGCCTTACCCGATAATATCGCAGTTTTCAGCAAGCCTGAGCTGATAGAGTTCGAGCGCAAATTTCAGGCGGACGTGTCCTCGGCCGGACCGATCTTCGCGATGGGAACGATTGTCGGCTTTGTCGTCGGGATGCTGATCTCGTACCAGGTCACCTATACCGATCTTTCCGACCAGCTGCCGCAATATGCGACCTTGAAGGCGATCGGCTATCGTACCGGGTATTTGCTGCGGGTCGTCCTCGCGCAAGCGGGGTTCAACGCTTTGGCCGGGTGGATCCCGGCATGGTTGCTGAGCCTGCTGCTTTATTATGTTATCAGTCGGCTTGCGTCGTTGCCGCTGCATATGAGTGTGAGGGTGGCGCTTTTGAGCCTCGGTCTGACGCTGTCGATGTGCCTCATCTCGGCCGCACTCGCGCTAAGGCGGGTGATCCGGGCCGATCCCGCCGAGGTGTTTTGATGAGCGCCGCGGCGATTGCCGAGCGTGGCGATGCCGGCGCCGTTGCAGGAGCGACCACATCACGGCCAGTCGTGGCTGTCGAGAAGCTCAACCACTATTTCGGCGGCGGCGAAGCGCGGAACCAGGTTCTGTTCGACAACGGCATCGAGATCCCGGCCGGACAGCTCGTCGTGATGACCGGCCCTTCCGGGGCCGGCAAGACCACCCTGCTCACCTTGATCGGGGCCTTACGTTCGGTCCAGGAAGGCAGGATCGAAGTGCTCGGGCGCAATCTCTCACAGCTCGGCGGCGGCGAACTCGTCGAGATCAGGCGCGACATCGGATTCGTCTTCCAGATGCACAATCTGTTCGAGGCGCTGTCCGCCTACGAGAACGTCAAAATGGCAGCGCAGCTCGCCGATATGCCGCCTGCGGAGATGCGGCGGCGGGGTACGGGAATTCTGGAGCGCCTCGGGCTCGGCCACCGGATCGATTACAAGCCGAGATTTCTGTCCGGCGGCGAACGCCAGAGGGTCGCGATCGGTCGCGCTCTCGTCAATCATCCGAAGCTCGTCCTCGCCGATGAACCTACCGCAGCGCTCGACCGGGATTCGACGCGGAACGTCATCGATCTACTCAAGCAGCAGACGGTCGAGCACGGCTCGGCGGTGATGATGGTCACCCATGATCATCGGATCATCAGTTCGGCAGACCGGCTCGTCCACATGGTGGACGGCCACATCATGTCCGACGTCGTGCTGCACGACGCGCTCAGAATCTGCGAGTTCCTCCGTCCGATCGAGCTGTTCAAGGCGCTGACGCCGCGGCAGCTCACCGATGTCGCGGAGCGGATGACGAAGCGCCACTATGCGGCCAGTGAGACGGTCATCCGCGAGGGCGAGCCAGGGGAGGAATTCTTTCTGGTCTCCGACGGCGAGGTGGATGTGATCCGCGCCGATCACGAGGTCGCGCGGCTGGGAGCGGGTGACTTCTTCGGCGAGGTGGCGCTACTCAGCGGCGAGCCCCGAAACGCAACGGTGGTCGCCGTCAACGGGGTCGACACTTACGTGCTCGGCAAATCCGATTTCCAGACGGCACTGGCCACCAGCCAGAGCTTCCGCGATCAACTTTACCGTGTATATTTCATGCGCCACTAGCGCAAGTTCTTTATCAGATCGAACCGCCGCTCTCGTCACGAGCCGAGCGGGCCTCGAGCGGCCCCGGGGCCAGGAGTTCCGGGGGAGGCGCAATCAAAACCTTATCGGCTCCGGCTTGCGCTCCATCATCCTGGCTTGTCCCCAAGCCCGCCGGTTGAATGAGCGATCCGTTCCGACGTGCCCGCGGAGGTCTGGGCCCGTCGCCCGCCTCGGTTGCGAGAAGCCCCGACACCGCCGTCGGTTACGGCAGAATCTCGGGGCCGAGCGAGTTTCCTGCGAGCGGATGCGCGAGTCGCGCGGCAGGCAAAACGCCTAGGCGGCGGCGTGGATTGCGACCTCTTTGACCTCGCTGCCGACGTAGGGCTCGTATTCGCGGAAATTCGCTTCGAAGCGCCGGGTCAGTTCGCGCGCGGTCTGGTCATATGCGGCTTTGTCCGACCAGGTGCCGCGCGGATCCAGCATCTCGTTCGGCACTTCGGGGCAGCTTTCCGGCACAAAGAGACCGAAATTGGCATCCTTGCGCACCGGAGCCGGGGCGAGCCGCCCGTCGAGGGCTGCCCGCAGCAGCGCGCGGGTGTAAGCGATCGGCATCCGCCGGCCGACACCGTAAGTGCCGCCGGACCAGCCGGTGTTGACGAGCCAGCACTGCGCACCGTGCTCCTTGATGAGCGCACCCAGCATCTTGGCGTAAACCGCCGGGTGGCGCGGCATGAAGGGTGCACCAAAGCACGTCGAGAACGTCGCCTCGGGAGAGTTGCTCAGACCGGTCTCCGTACCGGCCACCCGGGCGGTGTAGCCCGAGAGGAAATGGTACATCGCCTGCTCGGCGGTCAGTTTGGCAATCGGCGGCATGACGCCGAACGCGTCGGCGGTCAGCATCACGACATTCCCCGGGTGCGGCCCAACCCCCTGCGGGTCGGCATTCGGGATGAAATCGATCGGATAGCAGGCCCGCGTGTTCTCGGTCAGGCTGTCGTCGTCGACATCCGGCATTCGCGTCGCTGAATCGATGATCACATTTTCGAGCACCGTCCCGAAACGGGTGATTGTCGAGTAGATCTCGGGCTCCGCGGTCGGCGACAGGTTGATGACCTTGGCGTAGCAGCCACCCTCGAAGTTGAAGATTCCATTGGGGCCCCAACCATGCTCGTCATCACCGATCAGGGTGCGCGAGCTGTCCGCCGATAGCGTCGTCTTGCCGGTACCCGAGAGACCAAAGAAGATGGCGCAGTCGCCCTTCGCTCCGACATTGGCCGAGGCGTGCATCGGCAACACGTTGCGCGCCGGCAGCACGAAATTGAGGTAACCGAACACCGATTTCTTGATTTCCCCGGCGTAGGAGGTCCCGCCGATCAGCACCAGCCCCTTGGCGAAATTGACGAGGATAAACGTCTCGGAATTGGTCCGATCGAGCTCCGGGATGGCGCGGAAATCCGGCGCGTGCAGGATCGTGAAGGCCGGCTCGAACGTCTCGAGTTCGGCGGCCGGCGGGCGAACGAACATGTTGCGCGAGAAGAGGCTGTGCCAGGCACTGTCAGTGATCACCCGCACGGGAAGGCGGTACGTCCGATCGGCACCGGCGTAAAGATCTTGGACGAACAGTTCGCGTCCCTGAAAATATGCCAGCATGCGCTGGTGCAAGCTGTCGAACCGCTCCGGGTGGATTGGCTGGTTGACCTTGCCCCACCACACCGTGTCTTTCGTGCCGGACTCCTCGACGATGTATTTGTCGCGTGGCGTGCGTCCGGTAAACCGGCCGGTGCGAACCGAAAAGGCGCCTCCCCTCACAACCTCGCCCTCGCCGCGCCGCACCGCATGCTCGTAAAGGACGGGCATTGATTCATTCCAATGCACGCCCCCGAGATGATGCACACCTTGCCGCTCGAGCCCGAAACGGCTCTTCACGCCGGTCATCGGATCTTCCTCTTCATCGGTCGGTTCCTCCTCTTCAGACCGGGCCGCGAAAGCCCCGTAAACCATTATCCTCCCAGACAGTCGCCGCATCATACACGGGCGACACTTTTGGAGTCACCTCAACGGGTGCGTTATTTGCGCGCGTTGCCGGCCAGTTGAGCGAGTGCTACTCGCGCCGCATCCGCAGAGAGCACCGGTGCCGCGAAGTCGAGCCGAGCGGTCTGACTCCGGCAGCGCAGGTCGACCCCTTCGGGATCGATCCCCGTCATTCTCCAATCGGAGCCGTTGCGCCCCAGCAAATGCCGCGCGCAATCCCCGATCACGTCTGCGTGGTCCCTGTTCATGTGTTCGAGGATGCCAGGCTCGGCCGTCGCCAGCGCGTCAGTATCGGCGGAAAACAACAGATCGCTGCCTTCGATCCAGTGGATGCTGCCAAAGCCGGCGACGAGGTGTCCTCGTTCGACGGCGACCCGATAGAGACGGAAGTCGCCGAAGCCGGAATAATGGGCGCTTGTCTGATGATGGGCGGCAAAACGCGCCATGCGGCGGGGATCATCGACCGCCTCGGCGCGCCCGACCAACGTGATGCGAGGCCCTGTCAGCGGGTCCGGGTGATCCTCGGTCGCGTCGAGGAGCAGCGAGACCCGCGGGTCGAAAGCGATATTACGGGTGTGCTGGGCGAGATCGGACAGCAACAGCAGAGGGCTGGCATCGAGGTCGACGACGAACAGGACAAGAGACGCATAGGGTGCGCCGCGCAGGCTCGTGGCAAGCGCCGCGCGCTCGCGCGTGCGCAGCAGGCGCCGGCCAAACGCCGCCGGGTTCCGGCTCGGCTCGCTTCGGTTCATCTATCGCCTCGCCCGGTCTGCTTCATCTGTTGCTGGGAGTGAGCCGTGCCGCCGCGGCGGCGTCAAGGCCTCTTGGTCGGGTTGGCCATCCTCGACCGGCGCCTGCGTCGCTTGCCGTTCAGCATCCGCCGGGGATAAACAGCCGCGCTATGCTCTAAAAATAGCACGTATTGGCTTTGCCTTTGCCGAGCTCAGCCCATATTGATTTCTAACAGGGACTGCTGTCCGCCGCGCAGTTGCACGGGAGGACTTTTGAGGGGGACGAAAGTGCCGAACACGATCGCTTTAGTCGACGACGACCGCAACATCCTCACTTCCGTCTCAATAGCCCTGGAGGCCGAAGGCTTCGCGGTCCGTTGCTACAGTGATGGAACCGAGGCGCTCAAGGGACTGAGCGCCCAGCCCGTCGACCTCGCCGTTCTCGATATCAAAATGCCGCGCATGGACGGCATGGAACTTCTCGGCCAGCTGCGGCGGCAGAGCGCAATTCCGGTTATTTTTCTGACATCGAAAGACGACGAGGTCGACGAGTTGCTCGGACTGCGCATGGGGGCCGACGACTACATCAAGAAACCATTTTCCCAGCGGCTGCTGATCGAGCGCATCCGCGCGCTGATTCGCCGCGGCGAACTGGCCCGGGAGCGCGATGACCAGCAGGGCGAGCCGGTGGTCGTGCGCGGCCACCTGATCCTCGACCCGGGGCGGCATTTGTGCACCTGGAAGGGCGAATTCGTCGAACTCACGGTGACCGAGTTCTTGATCCTCAAATCCCTTGCGCACCGTCCGGGGCACGTCAAAAACCGCGATCAGCTGATGGACGCGGCGTATGGCGAGCATATCTATGTCGATGACCGCACGATCGACAGTCACATCAAACGCCTGCGCAAGAAATTCAAGGCGGTGGATGGGGATTTCGCCCAAATAGAAACCCTCTATGGCGTCGGGTATCGATACCGCGACCGTTGAGTCTGGCGCCGCGCCTGCATCATCTTCGGCGGCAGTCGCCGACGAGACTTCCGCCTCTACGCGCTCGCCTGAAAGGGTTTCCCGCCGCCGCGGCGCAACTCTAGATCTGCGACATGGGTCCGGCCGCCCGCGCTGGCCGGTGTCGCCGCTCACTCGCCGCATCCTTGCGGTCAACGTCCTGGCCCTCGCACTTCTGGCGGGCGGATTTCTTTACCTGGGCAAGTACCAGGCGAGTTTGATCGGACAGCAAATCGAGTCGCTCAAAACCCAGGGCGAGGTTTTTGCCGCCGCGCTGGGCGAAGGTGCGGTGCTCGACTCGGTCGATGAGGGAGAGGTCCTGCTTCCCGATCTCGCCCGTCAGATGATGCGCAGATTGGTCGAGCCGACGCGGACCCGCGCGCGGCTGTTCGACGTGAAGGGCGACATAATAGGGGACAGCCGTGTCCTGCGCGGGCCCGGAGACTCCGTTCAAGTGCTCAAACTGCCGCCGCCGGAGCGGGAGGGGAGGATCCTGCACCTGGCCCACCGGATCTACGACTGGATCGTCAGCCTGCTGCCGCGCCACACCAGCTACCCGATCTACCGGGAGAGCGCCTCGCCGCGGGCCGAGGATTACGCGGAGGTCGTGCGAGCGCTGCGCGGCGAGACCAGTGCGGCGATCCGAAGCGACCCGGCGACCGGCGGTCTGGTGTTCAGTGTCGCCATGCCGATTCAGCGATACAAGCAGGTGCTCGGCGTTGTCATGCTGTCGACCGGCAGCGGCGAGATCGAGGAGGAGCTGCGCACCGTCCGCCTCGAGCTGTTACGGATCTTCGGCGTCGCGCTGCTGGTAACCGTTTTGCTTTCGTTCTACCTTGCCGGCACGATTGCGCGGCCGGTTCGGCGCCTCGCTGCCGCGGCCGAGCGCACGCGCGGTCGTCGCGCGCGGGTCGAGATACCGGACTTTACGCGGCGCGGCGACGAAATCGGCGACCTTTCCGGGTCGTTGCGAGAAATGACCGATGAGCTGTGGGAGCGGATGAGCGCCATCGAGCGATTTGCCGCCGATGTCGCGCATGAAATCAAAAACCCTTTGAGCTCGCTGCGCAGCGCGGTCGAGACGGCTACGCGGATCGAGAATCCGGCAAATCAGCGGCGGCTGATGGCGATCATCCTCGATGACGTCGAGCGACTCGACCGGCTGATTACCGACATTTCCGATGCCTCCCGCCTCGACGCCGAACTGGGCCGGCTTGAAGTGGCGCCGATCGACGTCGTCGCGATGCTGGGCGCACTGGTGGATGTCCACGAAGCCACCCGCACTGACGATTCGCCGCGGCTGGTGCTCGCGATCGACAGCAGCGATCGCGAGTTGATCGTGCCGGGCATCGAAACCAGGCTTTCCCAGGTATTCCTGAATCTCATCGGCAACGCGATCTCGTTCAGTCCGCCACAAGGCGAGATCCGCTTGACGGCGCGATATGACGGCAGAGCCGTGCTCCTCGCCGTCGAGGACGAAGGGCCCGGGATTCCCGAGGACAAGTTGACGGCGATTTTCGACCGCTTTTACACGGAGCGGCCACTCGGCGAAAAGTTCGGCACTCATTCCGGACTTGGGCTGTCGATATCAAAGCGGATCGTCGAGGCGCATCGCGGCATGATCTGGGCCGAAAACTGCAAGGATGCGAGTGGCGCCACGATCGGTGCGCGCTTCTGCATTCGGCTCCCGGCGGAACTGTGACTGAGCCGATCCTGGTCCACGGCACGGCGATCGCGATTGAGCGTCGCGCGATCCTGCTGCGGGGGGCGCCGGGGTCGGGCAAATCCGATCTTGCACTGCGCCTGATCGACGGCGGGGCTCGCCTGGTCGCCGATGATCAGACGGAGCTGAGGCGTGTGGGAGACCGGATACTGGCGCGCGCGCCGAAGACGATTGCCGGTCTATTGGAGGTCCGCGGTGTCGGAATTCTTCATCTCGACCGGGTGAACGAGGCGCAGCTCGCGATGCTTGTCGATCTTGTGCCCTCCTCGGAGGTCGAGCGGCTACCCGAAAAGCGTTTCGAGGAGGTTCTCGGGCTCGCCATTCCATTGATAACGCTTGCCGCCTTTGAAGTTTCGGCAGCAGCCAAGGTCAAAATCGCGCATCGCGAGTTACGGCTCTCCCTGTCACCTGCTATACTCGTGCGATGACGGCTCTTAGTAGTCGCGAAGAACCAGAGTTCGCAAATATTGTCAGGCACTCCCGCGTGCTGCTCGTCAGCGGAATGTCGGGGGCGGGGCGATCGACCGCATTGAAGACGCTCGAAGATATGGGATACGAGGCGTTTGACAATCTGCCGTTGTCCCTAGTACCGGCCCTGATCGAAAGCGCCGCGGCGGATGCGCCGGCAATCGCCGTCGGCGCCGATCTGCGTACACGGGGCTTTGCGATCGAGAGCATGCTCGAGACGCTCGACAAAGTCGTCGGCCGGGCCGGCCGCGAACTGAAAGTGGTTTTTGTCGACTGTGATGACGAGCGGCTCGAACGGCGGTATACGGAAACACGCCGCCCCCATCCACTCGCCGGAGACCGGCCCGTGATGGACGGAATCCGACTTGAACGCCAGGTGGTTTCCGCGCTACGCGACCGGGCAGATCTCGTAATCGACACCTCCAACCTGACTGCCGCCGAATTGAAGCGCCTGTTGACCGGCCATTTTGGCCTCGGAGCCGTCGGCCTTCGCGTTTTCGTTACCTCATTTGCCTATCGTCAGGGCGTGCCAAGAGATGCCGACCTGATCTTCGACGTGCGCTTTCTTACGAATCCGCATTACATCCCCGAGCTGCGGCCGCTGACCGGGCAGGACGCCGCGGTTGCCGCGCATATCGAAAGAGACCCGGGATTCCTGCCTTTTTTCACCGGGCTATGGCGTCTGCTGCGGCCGCTGCTTCCTCGTTACGAGACGGAAGGCAAGACGTACCTGACGGTCGGCATCGGCTGCACCGGCGGCCGTCACCGCTCGGTTTACGTCGCTGAAAGACTGGCCGCCGAGATGCGCGAAGCCGGCGTGCGCGTCGAGTTGTCGCATCGTGATCTTGCACTGTCCGGTGTCTCCATGCCGATTCCGGCGGTTAGGCCTGTCCTTGCAAGCTGACGGCAGCGGGTCTTTCCAGCAGAGGGAACCCAATGATCGGCATGGTTTTGGTGACCCACGGGCGGCTCGCAGCGGAATTTGTTGCCGCGCTCGAGCACGTCGTCGGTCCGCAAACGCAAATTGAGGCTGTTTGCATCGGCCCCGACGACGACATGGAAGAGAGGCGGCAGGACATAATGCGCTCAATTGCCGCAGTCGACAGTGGCGACGGCGCCGTATTGCTGACCGACATGTTCGGCGGGACCCCCTCTAATCTGGCAATCTCGGTCATGGACCGCGCAAGGATAGAGGTCATCGCGGGTATCAACCTGCCAATGCTGATCAAGCTCGCCAGCCTGCGCCAGAGCGAGAGCCTTGAACGGACGGTTCTGGGTGCGCAGGAAGCCGGCCGGAAGTACATCAACGTCGCTTCCCAGCTGCTCAGCGACGCGCGCCGATGAGCGCTGGACCGATGGACCGGGTGCCGATCAACAATCACCGCTCGTCCGCCGGTCTCGTCTGTCGCACCGCGACGATCTGCAATCAGCGCGGGCTTCATGCGCGCGCGGCGGCCCGCTTTGTGAAGACGGCGGGACAATTCGACGCGCAGGTGTGGGTTCGCAAGAACGGCACCGAAGTCTCCGGCCGCTCGATCATGGGGCTGATGATGCTGGCGGCAGCACCGGGGGCGGTGATCCAGCTCTCTGCCATCGGAAGGGAGGCGGAGGCGGCGGTAACGGCGCTGGCAAACTTGGTCGAATGCAAATTCGATGAGGATTGAGGAGGTTGCCGATTCCGGCACGCGGGACGGGGGGAGCGAACGCAGACTATCAGGGCTCGGTGTCTCGCCGGGCATCGCTATCGGGCCGGCTCATATCGCCGAGGGCGGCGATCCCTCGGTTGTCGAAGTCCAAATCACCGACAGCGAAGTCGAAGCCGAGCGCAATCGCTTCGCCGAAGCCGTCGCGGTCTCGCTGAAGCAGTTGCGTCGGCTGAAAGCGAAAACCTCGGCGCTGCCCGATTCCGCAGCCGAGGAAGTCGGCTACTTGCTCGATGCGCATCTCGCGATGTTGTCGAACTCCCGGCTCGTCCGCGGCGTCGACGAACGGATCGCGCGATCACGGTTCAATGCCGAGCGCGCCGTACAAATAGAGATCCACGAGATCGCGCAGAGCTTTGCAGCGATGCGCGATCCTTATCTGGCGGCGCGGATAGAGGATATCCGCGTGGTCGGCACGCGGCTCATTCGCAATCTGACCAAGCAGCCCTATGTCGCCTATTCGGGCCTCCCCGCCGGCGCGGTTATCCTCGCCGAGGAGCTTACCGCGGCCGATACGGCGTTGATGGACCCGGGGCGTATTGCCGGCTTTGCGACCGTCTTTGGCGGGGCCGAGGGCCACACCGCGATCGTCGCACGTGCGCTCGGTCTCCCGGCGGTCCTCGCCGTGCCGGGCTTGCTGGAGCACGCGCAGCCGGGTGATACCGTCGTGATAGACGGGACCGACGGGTGCGTCATCATCGATCCGTCCCCGCAGACAGTGGCTGAATACGAGGCCCGCCGCGATGCCCTCGCACGCGAACGGCGCGGCCTTGCACGCCTTCGCAAGCTCCCGTCGGTGACGCGCGACGGCGTCGAGGTCAGCCTCGAGGCCAATCTCGAACTGCCGATCGAGCTGGAGCAGGCGATTGCCAACGGAGCCGTGGGTCTTGGTCTCGTCCGCTCCGAGTTTCTCTACATGAACCGCGACGACCTGCCGGGCGAGGAAGAGCAGTACGCGGTGTTCTCGGCCCTCGTGCGCGGCATGGATGGCAAGCCGGTCACCGTGCGCACGTTCGACCTCGGTGGCGAAAAGCTCGCCCGCCCGCTTTCGGAGCACAGCCCGCAGCCCGCCAATCCGGCGCTGGGCCTGCGGGCGATCCGTCTGTCGCTGCAGGATCGACGACTGCTGGACCCGCAGCTCGCGGCGATGCTGCGAGCTGCGGGTGACGGGCCGCTGCGTATTCTGCTTCCGATGATCTCTACGGCGGGCGAGATCCGCCGCGTGCGCGGAGCCCTTGAGCAGGTCGCAAGGCGTCTGCGGAGGCGCGGGGTAAAGCTGCCCAAGGCACTGCCGCCGCTTGGTGCGATGATCGAAGTCCCCGGCGCCGCGCTTGCCGCCGATTCGCTTGCCGGGGAGGCGGACTTCTTCGCGATCGGCACGAATGATCTGATCCAGTACACGTTGGCGATCGACCGCGGCGACGAACAGGTCGCCCATCTGTACAACCCGTTGCATCCGGCGGTGCTGCGGCTGATCCAGTTCACGATCGAGGCGGCGCTACGACGCAGTATGCCGATCAGCGTCTGCGGCGAGATGGCGGGCGAGCCGCGCTTTACCGCCCTGTTGCTCGGCCTCGGCTTGCGCAACCTGTCGATGGCGCCGCGCAACATCCCGCGGGTTAAGCAGCGCATCCGAGGGCTCGATATTACCGCAGCGGCCCGGCGCGCCCGGGCGATCATGGACCAATCGGACACCGGTCGGATTGCTGCTTTGCTCGACGATTTCAACGCCGTCGCCTAGCCCGGCCGAGACCTGGATCAGCGCCGGTATTTCTCGGATTGACGATATAAAGATATCTCCATATCTTTCTATCTACTTCCGAAAGCGGCTCCCGCGTGCCGCCATCCGAGTCCCTTCAGGAGATCAGGAATGCCCGCCTTTTCCGACTACAAGGTCGCCGACATCTCCCTTGCAGAATGGGGCCGGCGCGAGATCGCGATCGCCGAGACCGAAATGCCGGGTCTGATGGCATTGCGAGAGCAGTTCGGTGCGGCAAAGCCGCTCGCTGGCGCCCGTATCGTCGGTTGTCTGCACATGACGATCCAGACCGCGGTCCTGATCGAGACGCTGGTCGAGCTCGGCGCAACGCTGCGTTGGAGCTCGTGCAATATCTTTTCGACCCAGGACCAAGCAGCCGCGGCAATCGCGGCGCGCGGCATTCCGGT
>JAFMSA010000493.1 GCA_017353855.1 Alphaproteobacteria bacterium | reverse complement strand
ATATGGAGGCGCGCGGCGTCCATTTGCCGGCCGTCCAGTCCTACACGCCGACGGCGTGGAAAGGGAACCGGCAGCTCGCCGAGGATGAGATGAACCAGCTCGCGATGGACAGCGGCTGGTACGGCTACGGCGGTAGCTTGATGGGCCACAATGGCGGCCCGCGCATGGCGTTCGACCAGCCCTACCCGGCCGGCGGGCCTCCGCCACTATGGACCGATCCAAATAGTGGCGTTCCGATGATGCTCACTTCAACCATAGATCCTGATGTATTCCGCGTACTATTCTCACCGAATAAAGCCGCGGAGGCGATGGGTGGTGAAGTAAAACGCGGCTCTTGGCTCGACGACATCATCTTCTTCCCAGTCGTCGAGGCGACCGGCGAGGTCTCGAGCTATGGCGACTACAATGAAAACGGCAACGCTGGAATCAATGTTGCGTGGCCGGCAAGACAGAATTACTTGTTCCAAGTAATTAAAGAGTACGGCGAGCGTGAAGTCGAAAGAGGAGGACTGGCGCGCATTAACTGGGTAAGTGAAATAGACCGCGCGGCGGCGCTCACTATTGCAAAATTTATGAACCTCAGCTATTTGTTCGGTATTCAGGGCTTGCAGAACTACGGTTTTGCCAATGAACCGAACCTGAGCCCGGCCTTAACACCGGGACCGAAAGCGGCCGGCGATGTCAGGTGGTTGATTAACGGCCATTTTAATGCAACCGCCAATGAAATCTACGCCGATTTCGTCGCGATGTTTCACCAGCTCGTAATACAAACGGCCGGATTGGTAGAAACCGATAGTGAACTCCGGCTTCTACTTTCGCCCGGTGCAAGTGTTGGTCTAACAGCAACCAACTCGTTCGGGGTTAACGTCGGCGATTTACTTGAGAAGAACTTCTCGAATATTGAGATCATCACGATTCCGCAATATGCGGCGCGCAGCGAGGTGATGCCGCAGGGGGTCACGAGCGGCGAGTGGATGCAGTTGATGGCGCTCGAGATCGAGGGGCAGAAGACGGCGTTTTGCGCGTATAGCGAGAAAATGCGAGCGCACCCTGTAATCAGAGCGCGGTCGTCCTTCTCGCAGAAGGTGAGCGCGGGAACCTGGGGCACCGTCATGCGTATGCCGGCCGCCGTTGTCAGCATGGTAGGGATTTGAGATGCGCAGAAGCCTGACAATGTGGGAATGGTCGAACGGCCGCAAGATCGAGGGGCCGTTCATGCTCAAGCCAACCCCGATCACGCCGCGCCCCGGCGGTGTGAGCTGGTTGCCGGCCCCGCCGACCGTCGTGCCGCGCGAGCCGCCCCGGACGTAAGCAAATGGCGACCCGCTACAAAAACTGCGCCGTGTGCGGCAACGAGTTCGCGATCGACCAGCTGATCGGGCACCATCACCCGCCGCGACACGACAAATTCTGCTCGCCGAGCTGCCGCGCGCAGGCGCGCAAGAAGCACGGCACCGAGCGCCGGTTCTGCGCGTGGTGCGGCACCCCGTTCGCGGCGGCCCGCTCGCACGCGCAGCGCTTCTGCTCGCAGCACTGCGCGGGGATTGCGACCTCGCCGGCCGGCCGCCGGCCGCTTCGCGAGCCCGCGCCCGAACCCGACGATCCTCAGCCCGGTCCGGTCTGGCGCTGAACCCTTTGCCGGCTTGGCTGCCGCCGGCCGTACCGTCCTGTGCCGCCTTGAGTCTTGGGGTTAAATTAAAACTGGCAGGGCGGCGGTGCCTGAACCCACCCGGCGCGTGCCTTTCCCCTGCGCGCTCGGCACCAGCCGGCGGCAGCCCTTTCCCGGCAAAGAAAAACCCCGGCATTGCTGCCGGGGGCGCTTCGCCTACGATCCTGTCGCTATTCGCGGCTTGCCGCTCTCGTCTTACGATACTTTCGCACCGGTCGGCTCGGGCGCTTCACGGTCGCGGTGCTCTCCATTCTACCGGCTCGAGGCGCTCTGCTCTTGCGATCCTTTCCATGCTACCGGCTCGGCGCTCGCATCCTACGGTCCTTCTCACGATAACCGGCCGGACGCTCCTCTTTTGCGGTCCACTTGTGATGATCGGCTCGGAAGCGCTGACGTGTCACGGTTCTCTCGCCGCGACCGGCTAGGCTCTTTCCCAACGGTTCCCTCGGGTCGGACGGCTCGAGCGCTTCTCCCCAACGGTTCCCTATCTGCAGGCGGCTCGGGACGCTTCCTCCCTACGGTTCGCTCCGCAGCTACGGCTCAGGTCGCTCTGCAAATTCGATCCTGTCATACCTAGCGGCTGGCAAGCCACTCCTCGGCATCCTCGCTCGCGACGCCGAGCAGCTCGGCGATCTCTTCCGCACGGCCGCAGGTCAGCACGGCGGAGCACTCGTCGCACGTCGCATGGCCGTCCGGCAGCATGCGCGAGAAGGCGCGGTCGAGCGGCAGGTCCCACTGGTCGAGCGGCTTGCGGCATAACGCGCAGAGCCGGTTATCTATGCGCATCGACATCGAGCCGAACCTTCGGTGAGCACCGTTGGGTGGGAGCGTCTAGCGCAGCAGCAGCGCGACGATCAGCGCGACTGCTGCCAGGAATGACAACGTCGCCAGGATCAGCGCGATCTGCTTGGAGCGGCGTTGCCATCGCATCAGCCGTTCGACCTCGTAATCCATCGGGCGTCCTCATCGCCCCGTCCCGAAGGTCTCGTTCAGCCGCCGGTCCAATTCGCGCAGCGGCTCGCTGTCCATCGCGCCGACCTCGATGAATTTCTCGAGGATCGGGTTCATGTGGTCGAGCGCGGCGTGCATGTCGGGCAGCGTCTTTGCGTGGCTCCATCCCCTCTCGAGGGCGAGGATCGCCTCCTTGTAGTCGGGATGGTCGGCGTACAACTCCCAGTCGTTGCGGGCGACCGCGCGGGTTGCCGCAGTGATCGCGCCGTTGCGCGCCTCGAGGAGCTTGTCCCTGATCGTGCGGGCGTGGCGGCGCGTGTCATCGTTCGCGTCGTAGACGCCGAGCAGCACGTTGTTGAGGATCGTGTCGAGGTAGATGTCCTCGTCGACGGTGAGTGTGATCGGGTAGTTCATGAAGGCTCCTCCTTTCCGTTTTCGGGGTCGAACCGCAGCCGCAGCAGGCGGTTCGCTAAACCAGTGATGAGTCCCAGCTGATAGGCGCGCTTTGCGGGGTCGGTTTCCTCATGCGCCGCCATCGCGAGGTGCTGGATCTCCTGCAGTGTTTGGATCGCTTCCGGGTCGGTCATGCGGTTTTCTCCTTTCCTTTCCGCGTGTAGCTGCCGCGGCCTTTGCGGGCCCGCACGACCCGCCGGCGGAACGCCGGGTCGCGCAAGGCGCGGGCGACGGGGTTGCGTTTAACCGGTGCGCGTTTCATGTCTCCTTTCCTCCTCGGCGGCTTCCGCGTCGAGTGCCGCCGCGACCGCCGCGAAATCCTCCCCGCTGATCCGGCCCAGCTTGAGCAAGGTTGCGAGGATCGTGTCGCCGCCGTAGTCGCAGTCGTGCACGAAGGCCAGCTCGCCGACCGTCCGCGCGGGAACCCGGTGGCTGCTCGCGAGGATCATCTCGCCGAGCCCGCGGCCGGCGCGGCCGAACAGGCCATAGCCGCGATACGCGAGCCGGTCGGGGGTCGAGGACAGTTCGATTGTCACGACCTCGAACTCGATGCCGTTCGGCGTCTCGTCCATATGGGTGCGGACCTTGAAGCGGGCCCCGGCCGGGATCGTCGGCCGCTTGTGCCAGTCGCGCGAGCGGCCGTCCTTGTCGGGGTTCGTAATCGTGCGGTCCATCTCGACGATGTAGCGTTCTCTCACGGGTTTCTCCTTTCCTAGTGGCGGTGCGCCAGCGACAGCGCGTAGCTCTTCGCGCGGTTGAAGCTGCTCGGGAATTCGGTCGGCCGGTCTTTTGCTACCACTTCCCAGCCGCGCTTTCCTTTCTCGATCGTCGCGACCGGGAAGCCGCGCGCGTCGAGCGCGAAGTACATATTCTTCGCGATCTTCTCGAGGCGGGGCTTCTTGTTCATCTCGCTCTCCTTTCCTGCCCCTTAGATATGGGTGACTTGCGGTCGATTGCAAGACGCTCCGCGTCAACGGTTCTCTCTTTCG